>JBCCAJ010000108.1:0-7606 GCA_039814845.1 Pseudomonadota bacterium
CGTCCAGAAGGTCCAAATTGGCGGTGATGGGTACTTCGCTCAGCGCCGTGTGGTCAAAAAGCGTGCTTAGGCTTGGATCCTCCAAAAGACCGCGCACCTCGGCCAAAAGCTCTTCTGCTTCGCGCTCGCTCGTTGTTTCAGACGCCCTGTTTAAAATTCGTTCTGTGACGTCATCCCAGCGTTCTGGCTCTACCTGTGGCAGCACTTCTAACAACAGATGAATTTGCCGCCCGCGCCGCTTGGCCTCCTCCTCATTTAGTCCCTGTTCATCAGCCAGCGCCTTTGCTCCGCCCAAGTCTGATGGGCTTAGTGTGCCAACCACCGGCGTTGCCTTCTCCAAAGGGCGTCGCATGTAGTCTGGCAGTGTTGCGTCATTCTTGTCCTTCTGGGTTGTTCTTTCTTCAGCACTCTGGGCCCATTCCCCATTTTCAAGCCGCAACCCATCCTCAAAAGGCGCCGCTTCCAGTCCCTCTAGGCCCGCTCTTACCTGATCATGCCAGGCTCTGCCGTCATTACCCAAGTTGCCCGCCGCGGCCACAACCAACCACTGCTCCGCCCGCGTCAGCCCGACGTAAAGCAACCGGTCGCGCTCCGCTTCGATGGCCGCGCGCGTGACCTCAGCCATGTTTCTCTGCAACGCAGTGGCATCATCCTTGTTCGACTGCCAAAGGATACCCGCTTCGGTCTCCACCAGGTCCCGCGTGTCCGGCATTCGCCAATTGGCAGTATCGGGCAAGATGACAATTGGTGCCTCCAAACCCTTTGCACCATGTACAGTCATCACGCGTATCAGATCCTGGTTTGTATCAAGCTGGCGCTTGATCTCCAGATCGTCCGTTTCCATCCAGACAAGGAACCCCGTTAAACTATCGACTGCGTTGCGCTCATAGGACAGTGCCTGACTCAGAAGGGCATCAATGCCATCTTCCGCTTCTTGCCCCAAACGCCCCAGCAGTTTTCTTCGCCCTTCGTGACGGGTCAAAATACGTTCAATCAGGTCGTAGGGGCGTAGATAATCCACCTGATCGCGCAGGTCGTTCAACATCGCCGCCGTTGCCGGAAATTGCGCCGCCCGATCACGCAGTTCTGCGGCCAGATACATCTGTTCGCGCCCGTGGGCGAGATCGTAAAGCTCTGCCTCGCTCCACCCAAAAAGCGGCGATCGCAACGCGCTGGCCAAAGATAGATCATCTTCCGGGGTCGCAAGTACCGACAGCAGCGCCTTGAGGTCCTTCACCGCCAATTCCGCACCCACTTTAAGGCGATCTGCCCCCGCCACGGGAAATCCTCGGGATTTGCATTCCCGGATGATGTCGTGAAACACATCCGACCTTCGCCGAACAAGGATAAGAAAATCGCCCGGCGTGATCCGTCGAGCCGAGCCATCCTCGCCGGGCAATGGCGTCCCAAGTGTTTTCTGAATGAAATCCGCTACGCGCTTGGCCAGCATTGCCTGCGGATTGTCCGGTGATTTAATGTCCACGGGCTCGTACCAAGGTGGGTCTTCCGGTTTCTCGGGTGGTTCAATCACACCCCAAAGGTCGACACGCCCGGGTAGGCCGGATTTGAAAGAAATGTGGCTCTGATCTGGCTCAAAACCGCTTTCAAACCGGCCCTCAAAAATGGCATCGACGAGGCCCAAGATGGCGGGCGCCGACCGGAAAGAAAATTCCATCTGCAAGTCCTGAAGCGGGGAAGGCGTGCTGGCCAGCCGTTCTTTGAAGTCGGCCTTCATTCGATCGAATTCCCTAGGGTCTGCGCCTTGGAACGAATAGATCGACTGCTTTTTATCCCCCACCACGAAAATGGTGCGGGGCGCATCCTCCTTTGTGCCTTGGCCGCTGGTGAAGTCGCGGGCCAAGGCCTCAATCACTTGCCATTGGGCGGGGCTGGTATCCTGCGCTTCGTCAACCAGAATGTGGTCAATGCGTCCATCGAGCCGGTAAAGCACCCAATCTGCCACCTCTTTGTTCTGCATAAGGTCACGGGCCCGCAGGATCAGATCATCAAAATCCAACCAACCGCGCAGCATTTTGGCGTGAACATACTTGTCAAGAAAACAACGAGCGAACGCATGCAGCGCACGTGTTTTTTTCAGCGTGTGCAACCCTAACCGCAGCTCTCGCGCGTCTTGCACCCGCGACATCAACGCTTCGAGCTGTTGCATCAGATGCGGGATCTGATCCCGGCAGGATTTCGTTGGAAAAGACCCTATCTTAGCACAAAACGGGGTCTTTGCGCCCGGACCAAACAGCAACACATCTTCCAGTATCCGAAGCGCGCTGGCGTCCTGACCCCTGATATGCTGCAGTTTGTCTGCCGCCTTGTTGTCATTCGTTCCGCTTTGACGAAGTGCGCCAAGCACCTCTTTCAAAAGCGTGTCTTCCCCGCCTAAGAAAACGCGGCCGATCAAGTCTTCATCCTGAAATCCTTCAGGCAATCCAAGCGCAGTCCGCAAGGTTTCTTCATCGAAGGGCCGTGAAAATTCTGTGCGATGGGCGGCAACGCTGCCGGTCAGCTTTTCCAGCGTCATTTCAGTGGCATAGGTGGCCACGCCTTCCACCAAGCGCCGATCCGAACCGGATGCCATCTCTTCCACGATCTCAGCCCTAAGGAGGATCGCGGCGCGGTCCTCCATTTCCGTAAAATTGGGGGTTACGCCAGCCTCCAATGGAAATTTCCGCAGCAAAGCACTGCAAAAAGAGTGAATTGTCTGAATCTTCAAGCCGCCCGGTGTTTCAATAGCGCCAGCAAAAAGACGACGCGCCTTGGGCAGCACGTCATTTGCGATCACGCTTTCCTCGCCCAGGACGTTCAAAGCGTCCCGAAGGGCCTCATCAGGCAACATGGCCCATGCGCCCAGCCGCTTGAACAGCCGGTTTTGCATCTCGGAAGCGGCGGCTTTGGTGTAGGTCAAGCACAACACGTTCTGTGGATCGACGCCATCGAGTAGCAATCTTGCCACACGATCCGTCAGAACCTTTGTCTTGCCCGATCCTGCATTGGCTGAAAGCCAAGTTGATCGAGCTGGTTCTGACGCCTCAATCTGGCGCGTGGTGGCCGCGTCACGCTGGGTCAATCCATGATCTCCGGATTTGGATCAGCGGTCATGTCCCACTCGCCAAATCGCGCCAAGTGATCATACTCTCCGTCATGCTGCACCGATTGCGGTGCTCGGCGGGCGGTAAAGCCGCGTTTTTCGCCCATATAGACACTGATCAAGCGATGAAATTCATCCCAGACCACATCCGGGCTTTCCGTATCAATCGGCGCGGGCTCTTCTGGTTTACCATTGCCCAAGCCAATGAAAACGGCGCGCGCCACAGGGGCCGGGGGCAGTCCTCCAAACCCGTCCCTTTCGGCAATCGCCGCCTCCAGAAGAAGCTGTTTGTCGAAGGCTCTTTGTACTTTCTCGCTTGGTGGATCCCCCGTCTTATAGTCATAGATGTGCAACCGCCCGTTCGCGTCTATGTCGATCCGGTCCGCCTCCGCTGTCAGGGTAAAACCAAGGTCTGTCAGCTCCGATTTGCCCCTTGTTTCCAAAAGGCCGGGCTGTGCGATGGTGCGTCGTGTGGCCTCTCGTTCCACGAAATCATCAGCGCGCCGGGTCAAACGTGCCTCCCACATCAGCCGTGCTTCAGCCCAGGGCACTGCTTCTTCCAACTTGGCCGCAATGGCGTTCATGAAACCTTCGGCTGTAACTGCGGTCAGGTCGTCTTTGGTGTTTTGAACGAAGCCTTCCAAAGCCTCGTGCACCACGATGCCGCGCAAAAGGGCATCCGGCACACGCATCAACGGATCAAGCGGTCGCAGACGCAGGACATGCCGGGCGTAAATCGCATAAGGATCGCGGATCAGGGTCTTGATTTGCGTCACCGAAAGTTGCTTCGGTCGTGCCGCCGTCGGCGGGCACGGAGACGGCCTTTGTGCTGGATCAGAGACTATTTTAGCCTCAAGAAGCTCTGCCCTCTGCAACCATGTTTTGCCCCGGCTGCACATTTCCTCAAGGGCCTTTTTGCCACCTTGTTCGGGCAGGCCCGACAGCAAGTTTTGCAGCCGGTTCAGCCACCTTGAGGGCACCGTTTCAGCATCATCCGACCGCATGGACCGTGTCAGGACAACGTTTTTGCAAAGTGCTGCCTGTTGAAAATCATGGGCAGAAAGGCCGATGCGCCGGTCTGGCAGCAAAAGGCCCAATTGTCGCCGCATATCTCGGTTCAGCCAAGGATCGGGCGAGGGTGCCTCTGGCCAACTGCCTTCATTTAGTCCAGCGAGGATCAAAACGTCCGCGCCTTGCACACGGGCTTCGAGAGTGCCCCAGATCATGATGTCAGGGTGGGGATCCCGCGCATTTCGAACTTGAGCGGAGGATAGGATGGAATGGAAGAGGGTGGCGTAATCCATTGGCCGCATTCGCCCGCCAAATTCGGCGTTTCCCGCAAGTTCAGACACTATTTTTTGGGCTTCTCTCCCCGCTTCTCCCTCCCAAAGCGCGCCTGCCCCTTCGCAGTCTGGGCCGGCTGCAATTCCTGTTGCGCGTTGGATATGAGACTTGGTCAGATCGGACAGGTTGGCCGTCTCTTCCATCGGGTCCATGAAGACCGTGCCCAAAAGCCAATCCACCCACGGTCTTGCGAACGGGTCCTTCACGCCAGTGGCCCATGCGTTGATCGATTGAACCGTCGGGAACGGTGGGCCGTTGCGCCGGAGATAGAGTTCCAGTTCACGCGAAAGTCGCAAATGCGGCCCGCGATTGCCGCCGCTATGGGTCAGAGGATGCTTCAGGAGCGTCAACAACAGTTCACAAGATAGGGGTCGATGCAGAATTTCCGCGACATGGCGTAGGAAACGCCCTGGCGCGGAAAGGTGTAGTGGAATTCCGGCGCTGTCATCTGCGGTGACATTCCAACGATCCAACGCTGCGCTGACCTGCCGGGTTAGCGCGCGATCTGGCGTGATGAGGGCCGCTTTTTCCCCGTTTTCCGCGGCTTCTCGTAGTCGCATGGCGATGACGAGCGCCTCAATGCGTTGGGTCGGCGCTTCTATCAGAGTGACATCCTCAAAGGCCTCACTAATGCCGCTCAACGACGGTCCCTCGGTCAACCATTGGTCCGTCACGGGCGCTGGCCGCATTGCAAGGGACAGTGCGGAATTGCGGGCAGGGATGACCGGCTGCGTCGAAACCCAGTCCAGAACATCGCGATGAGACATGTCCAACGCCTGGAATAGGGCGGAAAACCGATATTGCGGGTGATCCTCCTGCGTTTGCGCCCCGCGCAGCGCGTCCCACACCTGGTCAGGCATATGGTCGTCAAAGCCGGGCAATATCACAGCGCCCTGCGGGAGTTGCGCTATCGCCTGCATCAGAGCGTGCGTGGTGCCGCGCGATCCGGTTGAACCTGCGAGAATGATGGGATGTTTTGGTGGGTTGGTTCGCCATAATTCGATCAGGGCATCAACGATGCGGCGCTGTCGATCTTCCGGATCGGGCGCGCGCTCTACGTCAAAATAGTGTCTTATAATGCTCAAAAAGGTTGTGATCCGCGCCCAATGACCGGATTGGTCCGAGATATCGAGCGTATCGATCGCACCCGGATCGACCGCCTCACCGTGCATTTCAGCCATCAACTTAACAAGGCTATCCGCGAGATCATAAATCGAGTTGCGCGGAGCGAGTCCAGGTTGGCTATCCAGTAACGCCGTGACAAGCTGCACCAGTTCCAATCTGCGCCGTAGCGGTGAAACGACCTCTGGAATATCAGCAAGAAACCAATCGTCAGCGGGTTGCGTGACCAGAGAAATTTTGGGCAAGAGACACGGTGGCCCGGCATCGAACAGCGTCCGAACCCTGCGCGCCATGCGGCGGGTATTCACAATCACTTGGACGCGGGCCAGATCTTCTGGTGGATGGCTTTTGGCCCGCACTTGCAGCCCGTCGACCAGCGCTTTGGGAAAGTCGACCCCAAGTGGAACGGCGTAAACGCGGGGGCCTGTAACGGGATCAAGCATTCAACATCGCCTCCGCCAAACAAATCCCTTCCGGGTGGCCTACATCGCACCAAGTTCCGGGGTACGATGCGCCGAAAAGTCGACCTTTGGCCAAGGCGACATCCCACACCTCATTGAGCGAGAAAGCGGCTTTCGCAGTGTCCTGAACCCGATCAGTTTTGATGATCTGCACGCCTGAATACACCTGCCCCGCACCGCGAGACATGCGACCCTGTGGGTCGAGCAAGAAATCCCCGGTCCCGTCATGTCCAATGGCGTGATCGCGTGGCACACAAAGCAGCAAAGCGTCCATCTTGTCCGGGTCCCAGAACCCGAGAAGATGCCTGAGCGGATTGGGCCCGGCCCAAACAGCATCGGAATTCATCGTGAACACGACCTCGCCACCTAAAAGAGGCAACGCCGCCTTCAACCCTCCACCCGTTTCCAGGATATCTGGCCGTTCTTCGGAAAAGGCGACATCCTTCCCAGCCAAGTGGGCACGGAGCAATTCGGCTTTGTAGTGCAGGTTGATCACCACTTTATCTGCGCCAAACCCATCCACAACGCTCAACGCATGATCAATCAGCGGCCTGCCCGCCACTTCGATCAGTGGCTTTGGTCTGTCCTTCGTCAGATCGCCCATCCGCGTTCCAAACCCGGCAGCGAAGATCATGACGGCTGTGGGATCATTCCGCATTTTGCTTTCAGTCCCTCTAGCGCTTGGTTGTTAGGAGGTGGGAGGGTGTTCATCAAAACAGGCTCTAATGCTTGCAAATTGGCCATTTCAAAATCCCGTCGCATGTGGGCCCAAACCCGTGGGATGAGGTCAATGTAATGGGGCTTGCCGTCCCGCATACACAAACGGGCGAAAACGCCGATGATGCGCAGGTTTCGCTGCAAGCCCATCAAGGCGTAGGTTTGTCTGAAGGAGCGCGGGTCGCAACCAGTCGCGGCAATGTAATGTTCGATCATCTGCGCCTCGATCTGCGGTGACACGTCCCGCCGGGCATCTTGCAAGAGGGAGACAAGATCATAGGAGCGGTGCCCCGACATGGCATCCTGAAAATCCAGAAGACCGACACGTGCTACGCCATCACGCTTCGGCAACCACAACAGGTTTTCGGCATGGTAATCGCGTTGGATGAGCACCTCGGTCAGGTTTTTGATCTGGGCCAACTCCGCCGAAAAAGTCGCGAGGAAACTCGCCTTAGGGCCGGCATGGTCTTCCCCGGTTATGCCATTCGCGTACCAATCGAAGGCCAAACTCGCGAGGTCGGTCATTGTCGGTGCGTCATAGGGCGCCAGACCGGGCGGCGGCTTAATATCATGGAGCTTGATCAAAGCATCGGTGGCCGCCGTGTAAAGCTCTTCTTCCTGCGCGGGGTCCTTTGCGAGCACAACGGCAAAAAGATCATCGCCCAGATCCTCAAGTAGCAAAAAGCCTGCATCGCGGTCTTCCGCCATGATCCGGGGCGCACTCAGGGGCACTGCACGCAAGACTTTGGCAATCTGTACGAAGGGGCCGACATCTTCGCCCTTCTCTGGTGGCGCATCCATTAGAACAGCATGATCATTCGCTTTGTTTACGCGAAAGTAGCGACGGTTGGATGCATCACCC
>JBCCAJ010000250.1:0-4778 GCA_039814845.1 Pseudomonadota bacterium
CATAAACCCGATCCCCGCCCCCGCGCGCACCGCCCGGCGCTGCGCATGGATATCTCCGCTGCGGAACGTGATCCTTTCGGCGGGCACGTTTTCCCGCAGCCAGATGTTAAAGGGTGCACGGGATTTTGGGTCGTCACTGCTGACAAACCAATGCTGGTGCAGCGCTGCCTCTGACGCGGGCAGGCCGTGACGTTCGGCATAATCTTCACTGGCATAAAGCGTGATCTTCTGACGATGCACCGGTTGCACCACATTGTCGGGCTGATCCGGCGGGCTTCCCGCACGCAGCGCCACATGCGCTTCCCCGTATTCCAGGCGGAACAGTCGATCCCCGGTCAGAAACCGCACGATGATGCCCGGATTTTCTGTTTGAAAATCAGTGAGTACCGGCACCAGAAGATGGCTCAGAGCGCCCAGCGACGTTACCACCAACTCCCCCGACACCTCATTGCCGCGCCCTTTGATCCGGCCCGCCAGCTGGCTCAACTGATCATCGGTCGCCTGCGCCACGCGGAGCAGATCATCGCCTGCCTCCGTGGGTGTGTAGCCCCGCGCGTGCCGCTGGAAAAGCTTCACGCCCAGCCGCTCTTCCAGCGCATCAATATGGCGGATCACAGTGGCATGATGCACCCCCAGCACATCCGCAGCCCCGCTGACCGTGCCAACCCGTGCCACATGAAACGCGGTACGCACTTCATCCCAACTGTCCATGATCATCCCCTCCGCACCGCTGTGCAAATTCAAACATCATTTATGCGAAAGCTATCGTTGTGTTCCCAGGGGCACAAGACCATCTTGCAATCCATCACCGAAACAGGAGGTCCCCATGACCAAGACAATTCTGCATATCAACAGCTCCGCGCGCTTTGGCGGCTCCCTCTCCCGCGATCTCACGGCGGACCTTATTGCCCGCCACGAAGGCGCCAAGGTCATCACCCGCGACCTCGCCCAAACCCCGGTTCCACAGATCACCGAAGACTGGGTAGGTGCCAGCTTCACGCCCGATGGCGACCGCTCAGACGCACAGAAAAACACACTCAGCCTGTCGGACAATTTGGTTGATGAATTGATCGCGGCCGATACGGTTGTGATTGGTCTTGCGATGTACAATTTCTCCGTGCCTGCTGCGCTTAAGGCGTGGATTGATCACGTCGCCCGTCCGGGCCGCACATTCAACTACACCGAAAACGGGCCCGTTGGATTGCTGACCGGCAAACGCGCGATCATCGTGATGGCGACAGGCGGCGTACCCGCCGGGTCGGACATGGATTACGCCGCGCCCTACCTCAAATTCTTCCTGGGCTTTATGGGCATCACAGATGTCACGATCATCGCAGCTGACGGCGCCAACGCAGATGAGTCCGCAGCCCGCGCCAAGGCCTCGCAAGCCATTAACGCGCTCCCGGTCTAAAGCACGCCGCCCCCGGCGTCATCTTTCCAAAAATACTCAATCTCCAAGTGGCCGCCAGGGCGCATCGCTCTGGTCGGCCGCCCATTCCTCCGCCAGCGCGTCGCGCTCCAACTCCCGCAGGCGCTGCAGGCCGACAATACGCTCCCCCTGCCCGCGCAGGTGTTGCAGCAGGCGGTGGGAGTGCACGATTGACGGGATGGCATCCAGCGGCTCCCACGCCTCCAGTTCCGTCACACGGCGCAAGTTGAACTCCGGCGGCAGCACGTAAAAGCGCAGATCGCTTTCCCACAGGAGATCCTTCAACGTGATCTGATCACGCGCCTCACCGGAAGCATCATATCGTCGCTTCCATTCGGCAAAGAACGCGGCCATCTCGGCATCATTGCGATAGACCATCACGCCCGAATTCATCTGCGGGAAGGCATAGGGCGTTTCCACGGCATGGCCCTTGCGGATCAAATCCGACCGCCGCCGCACGTCATGGGCGATGGACAAGGCAAACCGATCCGCCAGATCGAACATATCGCCCAAAGGCGCAATCACCAGCACGTCGCAATCCAGAAACAGCACACGCTCAAACCGTGCCTTGGCGAAGCATTCCAGCTTCACACGCGGATGGGTGGAAGGAACTGGGTGGACCTGATCGAAAACTGCGTTCCCGGGATCATCCGTCAGGTCAGTGAACACATCCACCGCCAACCCGGGGTTCGTCTCTCGCAAAGACGTTGCAGCTTGTTGGGCAAGGTCCAGATAGCCCGGACCTGTGGCGACAAAGATCGCCCCATCGCGCGGATGGGTCAAACCGCCAGGGCCCCTTCGGCCGCCGCGCGGATAGAGGCAATGTTTTCACCATAAACGGTAGGCTTATCCACCGATCCGCCTTTGAACACGGCCGACCCGGCGACCAGTACATCCGCCCCGACGGCTGCCATCAGCGGCGCAGTCTCAGGCGTGATGCCGCCGTCGATTTCAATATGGATGGGCCGGTCACCGATCATGGTGCGCAGCCGTTCGACCTTGGCGATCTGGGAGTGAATAAACGACTGCCCGCCAAAGCCGGGATTCACCGTCATCACACAAATCAAATCAACCATATCCAGCAGGTAGCCCACATCTTCAATCCCCGTCGCGGGGTTAAGAGCAAGCCCCGCCTTCGCCCCATTGGCGCGGATAGCTTGTAGGGTGCGATGGATATGGGGCCCGGCCTCCAGATGGGCGGTGATCACGTCGGCACCAGCCTCGGCATAGGCCTCAATGTAGGGATCGACCGGCGCGATCATCAGATGCACGTCCATGACCGTCTTCACATGGGGCCGGAACGCCTTTACGGCAGGGGGCCCGAAGGTCAGGTTCGGCACGAAATGCCCATCCATCACATCCACATGCACCCAATCGGCGCCCTGCGCTTCAATCGCACGGATCTCTTCGCCGAAATTGGCGAAATCCGCCGACAGGATCGAGGGCGCGATTTTGATGGAGCGGTCAAAGGACATGGGGGTCTCCTGCATAGGTTGCCCATGGCTTTGCCGCCCCGCGCCGCAGAGTCAAGCAATTGATCCTCTCTGGTGGTTATGCGACCCTCGTCAAGCCATGCAAACAGGGAGGAGACCGCATGAACGGCCTGATGATGCATCGCGATCTGAGGATCATCGACATCCTCACTTACGCGGCGGAGGCTTTTGCGGATCAGGGCATCGTGTCGGCCCGCGATGAGGGCGACCTGCATCGCATTAGCTATCCCGATGTGTTGTCCCGCGTGGCCCAATTGGCGCAGGCATTGCAGCGGTTGGGCGTGGGCCCCGGCGACCGCATCGCCACACTCGCGTGGAACAGCCACCGGCATTTTGAACTGTACTACGGTATCTCTGGCATGGGGGCCGTGTGCCATACGATCAACCCACGTCTGCCGGAAGGCCAGATGACTTATATCTTCGATCACGCGCAAGACAGCGTGTTGTTTGTGGATCTGAGCCTCGTGCCGCTGGTAGAAGAGCGCATAGCCTGTCTGCCGGACGGTATCCGCATCGTTGTGATGACCGATGCCGCGCATATGCCGAACAGCCCGCTTGATCTGCTTTGCTATGAGGATCTGCTGGCTGCGGAGAGCGGCGCGTTCGACTGGCCTGATCTGCCAGAAACCACCGCGGCCGGACTTTGCTATACCTCAGGCACCACGGGCAACCCCAAGGGCGCGCTGTATTCCCACCGGTCCACCGTGCTGCACGCGCTTTATACCATCACGGGCCATCCCAATAGCCTGCGGGCGGGCGAAAAAGTTCTGCCTGTCGTGCCACTTTTCCATGTGAATGCGTGGGGCCTGCCCTACATCGCGCCCATCACAGGGATGTCGATCGTCATGCCGGGGCGGCATCTGGATGGGGCGAGCCTTTATGATCTGATGGATGGCGAACGCGTCTTCTCCGCCTGGGGTGTGCCCACCGTCTGGGCCGGACTGCAGACTGAGATCGAGGCGCGGGGCCGCCCGCCCAAAGGGTTTCGCGATCTGGTGGTGGGCGGGTCCGCCGCGCCACGCAGTCAGATTGCGGCCTATGAAAAGATGGGCGTCACCGTGAACCAGGCCTGGGGTATGACCGAAATGAGCCCCATCGGCGTGCGAAGCATCATGCCCACTTCGCTGAAGGATGCGCCCTTGGACAGGCTGGTGGATGAAAAAGTCGGTGCCGGGCGGCGCATGTTTGGCGTGGATTTCAAGATTGTTGACGAAGATGGCACCAGCCTGCCCCATGATGGCGCGGCGACGGGGGAGCTTTATGTGCGCGGCAACGGGGTGATCAACGCCTACTACATGAACGACGGTGCAACCCAGGCCGCCTTTGACGCAAACGGCTGGTTCGGCACCGGCGATGTGGCGACCGTTGGCCCAGACGGGCGGCTTATCGTGCGCGACCGGGCGAAGGATCTGGTGAAATCAGGCGGCGAATGGATCAGCTCCATTGATCTGGAAAACTTCGCCACTGCCCATCCTGCGCTGGCCGCCTGCGCCGTGATCGCCGTGCCGCACCCGAAATGGGATGAACGGCCTGTGTTGGTGGCTGTGGCGGCGGGCGATGCGCGACCCAGTCTGCAAGAGATGCATGAATTCATGGCAGGCGATTTCGCCAAATGGCAGCTGCCCGATGACATCGTGTTTGTAGATGCCCTGCCGCTCACGGCCACGGGGAAGGTCTCCAAACGCACGCTACGGCAAGACTTCGTCGACTATGTCTTGCCCGAATTCCGCACTGCCGCGTCATGAGCCGCATTGATCTGCAACGGCTGGAGGCATGGGCAAAGGCCCATGTCGCGGGCTTTGCAGGGCCAATCAGCGCCACCAAGATCAAAGGTGGCCAGTCGAACCCGACCTATC
>JBCCAJ010000019.1:0-14469 GCA_039814845.1 Pseudomonadota bacterium
CCGGCGTCAGATGCTTGGAACGCTTCAACCGCGTTGATGTCTTTGAACATGAACGGCAGATCGAAAATGCGGAATTGCTTGGTGAATTTTTCAAACTTCGACAGCGACGGCGCAGCCAGTTGCACGTCGCCCTGAAGCATCGCCTCCAGCACTTTGTTATCGTTGTAGAGCGTGGAGTTCGGGAAGACCTCCATACACATTGTGCCGTTCATTTCTTCATTCACGCGCTGTTCCAGCAAGGACGCGGCAATGCCCTTGGGATGCTTGTCAGTATTGGTGACGTGGCTGAATTTGACGACGATCTCACCATCATCACATGCCGCAGCAGCAATGGACGGCACGGAAACGACGGCCGCAACACAGGCCGCTTTCAGAATGTTTTTCATATTTTCCTCCATGTTGGCGCTCCTCCGCGCCGGTATGAAGAGTACGCCAGAGCGCGGATTTGATAACAAGGTGAAAACTGCGGATTTTTCTTACCTTCTTATTTCAAAGACTTAGCACTCCTCAGCGGAGGAGGCTTGCGGGTTTATCCGAAATTTCGGACAAACTGTGCGTCATGAGTCTTTTGTCTGGAAACCGTCTGCGCCTGATTTTGGCTTATGGGGTCTATGCCCATTTGGTGTGCGTTCTGGCGATCTTGTTTTATCAAAACACAGTGCGCAGCACGCTGACAGAACTTCAGCGCACCGGGGAAGTTCGGTTGGGCGAAGCGGTGGGCGTGCTTCGGTTGCAGATCGATGGATACCGCGCGCTGGTCAATGTGATCGCGGATGATCCGCAGATGGCGCGGGCGCTATCCTCGGGCGATCCCGGCTTGGCGAAACCGGCATTGGAAGATTTTGAGGCCACCTATGGCCCGTGGCGGATTGATCTGGTGGCACCAGATGGGCGGCTTCTGTCCTCTTCCGCGGTTGAGGATCCTGACCCCAATTACCCTAAGACGCTTTTGCAGGCCGCTAGAAACAACCGCCTTGGGTTTGTTTTGGCGCAAAAGGACGGGCAGCGCCTTGTGCGGCTCAGCCGAGGGGTGTTGGTGGATAAGGCACGGCCCAGTGGGATTGTGGTGGTGTCTGTTTCGCTCTCTGCATTGGAATTCGAATGGCCGGTGTCGCCGGAAACCATCGTTTTCTTTGACGCTAAGGACCTCGCATTTTCGTCCAATCGGCCCAATCTGTTGCTGCTGTCCCGGGGCGAGGATCCGGAAGAAACGCGCTTTGATCTGACCCAAACAGGGACTGTCGGCGCGCAGCAATTGTGGCGCTTTGCGCCGCCGGGCGGTGGCGCGATTGAGGTCATAAAATCCGAGAAATTTGTGCCCCATCTGAATATGACCGGGGTTATCTTTTTGGACACGGCGGGCGCGCGGGCCATAGCGCGGCAGCGGACCATCCTGTTTCTGGCGGGCGCTGTGGTGCTAGGCCTTATTGGAACCATCGCGTGGCAACAGCGCAGGCGGCGGGTGTTGGAGGAGAAATACTCAGCGGAGCTAGAAGCCCGGGTTGACGCGCGGACAGCAGAACTGCGGGGGGCGCAAGGGGCGCTTGTGGAAGCTTCTAAACTTGCGGCACTCGGGCGGCTTTCTGCCGGGGTCAGTCATGAGTTGAACCAACCTCTGTCCGCGATCCTGAATTTTGCCGAAAACGGGCAAACATTCATTGCCCGAGGGAAAGTGGAAACGGCCGCGCAGAACCTGACGCTTATCTCTGATCAGGTGCGGCGGATCACGCGGATCATCGGCAACCTGCGGGCATTTGCCCGGCAGGAATCCGCTCCGACGGGGCAGGTGGATTTCGCAGACGCCGTCAGGGAAGCCATAGCGCTGGCCAAAAAGGATATCGCCGCTGCCGGTGTACAGCTGCAGCAGAGGATACCAGACGACAGTGTTCCGGTTCTGGCCGGGCAAGTTCGGTTGGAACAGGTTGTGCTGAACCTCATCACCAATGCGTTGGATGCCATGGCGGAAGACACGGACAAGACGCTTGACATCACCCTCACGAAAAAAGGGCAAGAGGCAGTTCTAGCGATTACTGATACCGGAAGCGGAATCGCGGACCCCTCCGCCGTTTTTGAGCCCTTCTACACGACGAAAGACTTGGGATCGTCCAAGGGTTTGGGCATGGGGCTTGCCCTATCGCACGGGATCATCACCCGGTTTGGCGGGCGGTTATCCTGTCGGAACCTGCCGCAAGGGGCAGAGTTTTCCGTGATTTTGCCACTGCAGAAGGAGCTGGCAGATGCTTAGAAAAGTCCTGCTGATCGAAGATGATCCTGTTTTGCGCGCTTCTATCGAACAGACCCTAACACTGCAGGATCTGGATCCAATCCCCACCAATGGCTTTACCCAGGCGCGGCGATCCATCCGGTCAAATTTTCGCGGTGTGATCCTGTCTGATATTCGCATGCCGGATCGTGATGGGTTTGAGGTGCTGCAATTCGCACAGTCAAAGGATACTGATCTTCCCGTGATCCTGCTGACCGGTCACTCTGATGTGCCAACGGCGATGAGAGCGGTCCGGGATGGTGCCTACGATTACCTTGAAAAGCCCTGCGATCCCCGGCGACTGGTGGATGTTCTGATCCGAGCTTTGGCGCACCGGACGGTGGTGCTAGAAAATCGGGCGATGCGCGAAGAACTGGATCAGGACGCGTCGAGAGATGCGGCAGGCTCTTTGACGGAACGGTTGGAGGCCCATGAGCGTCAGATCATTGAACAAGCGCTTTTGGCAGAAAGTGGAAAGGTCGCAGCGGCCGCAGCCCGCCTCGGCATACCGCGCAACACGCTATATGACCGCATGACCAAACTGCAGATCGTGGCGAAGGCCTTTCGAAAAGCTTAGGCCCGTTTTGGGGGCGCAACTATTGCGGGAATCATCCGATTGCAGCGCTCTTCGGTCGAAATGATGGGGTCGAACGTGCCTTAACCTATTACTTTTTATGTATTTTTTTACTATTTCCGACGCGCGTCGCTTTTCAGAAGACATCCCCGTTCATTCCAATAAGGTAGGCGTGGGGGAAGAAGGCAGTACCACGGGGGAATCATGTTCAATCCAACAGCCGTCACGGCGGATGCGTTTGGTGATCATCTTTCTGATACCTACCTCACCTATTTCTCTGGACGCGCGCCACAGCATGCCGCCTATCTGAAGGGCGCTGCACGTTTGGTGCTGGAGCGGCTGGCCAATTCTGACGCGCTTTATCACAACGCTGAACACACCATGATGGTGACACTTGTGGGTCAGCAAATCCTGCGCGGGCGGCTTCTGACAGAGGCACTGCACCCCGACGATTGGCTGCATTTCATACTGGCGCTTCTGGTTCATGATATTGGATATTCCCGAGGCGCTTGCCCCGGGGATACGGACAAATCTTTCGTCATTGATCTGGAAGGCAACACGGTCACCCCGCCGCGCGGAGCATCAGATGCGTTTTTGAGCACCTACCACGTGGATCGCGGCATCATGTACATCCGCAACCGCTTTGGCCCGTCGCACACAATCGATGAAGAACGCATTGTCCGTGCCGTGGATTATACCCGCTTCCCGGTGCCGGATGATTCAGCCTATCAAGACACCGAAAGCGAACCGGCGCTGGTGCGCGCCGCCGATCTGATCGGTCAGATGGCCGACCCGTTCTATCACCGTAAGATCAACGCCCTGTTTCATGAATTTCAGGAAACGGGCGCGAATGAAAAGCTGGGCTATGACAACCCTATGGACCTGATGGAAAAATACCCTGATTTCTTCTGGTCGCAGGTGTCGCCGCTGATCCAACCCGCCCTTGGCATGCTGGAGCTGACCATGGAAGGTAAGGAATGGGTGGCACAGCTGTATAATCAGGTGTTTCAAGCGGAACGCCAAACCGCTTTCCTTGGCCCCTTCCCCGGCGGCGGTTGATCCAACCCGGAACTTGTCAGACATAAATTTGCGTGCCACGGTCGCACGTCACTGAGGAATCAATAACCTTAGGACATGACGACCGGGGGATAAGTTTTGTCATCCATCACACCAGAGATGTTCTATCTGTGGGCGGGTTATCTTGGTGTGGCCTTCTACATCGGATCCTACATCGGTCTGCAGATCGGGGTGATCCCCGGCGTCGGCTACGCCTATGCCCTTTGCAATCTGACAGGTGCATCCCTTGTTCTGATCAGTCTGATCCATGAGTGGAACCGCGCCTCTGCCATGATCAGCGTGGCGTGGATCGTGATTAGCCTTGTGGGCATCACCCGCACCTTCCTGATCAAACGGCGGCTGCATTTTTCGTCGGAAGAGGAACAATTCCTCAAACAAGGCTTGCCGGGTATTCCTCGGGAGGTGGCCCGCAAGATCCTCAACGCGGGCAATTGGCTGACGCTGGAGCCGAACACATACCTCACCCATGAAGGCCAGCCCGTCACGCATCTTTACTTCATTCTGAACGGCACCGCGGGTGTCTATGTAATGGAGAACAAAGTCGCTGAGCTACATGAAGGCTTCATAGGGGAGCTAAACGTGATGGAGGGCGGACCGGCATCGGCAGGTGTGAAAACGACGAAAAACACGCGGGTCTTCTGCATTTCCGGCAAGGCGCTGCGCCAGATAACCCGGGCCGATACGCAAACCGGCCTGTATCTTGAAACGCATCTGTCCACGTCGACCAAACAGAAACTGATGCAGGCGAATTTGCAGCTGTCGGCGACAAAAGAGGTCTGAAAACTGGCACATGTGCCGGTCATGCGACCTCTATTTGCGCCCTTTCGACCGCGTACTGTGATGTGCGTTACATAAATGATTCTGAAAACTAGTTAAAACCACCCCATGGCCCCAAAATGTTGACTTGTCAGCATCTTGTGATCAGGGTCTTTCCAATTCGTTTTGGGGGAATTGATGGTGAAATTTCAAAAACTGCGGTCGCTTTTGACGACGGTCAGCACCACGTGCCTGATCGGCCTCAGCGGTGCCGCACATGCCATCACTCTGGAAGACGCGGTGCGCGCCGCTGTCACCTCCAACCCGACCTCCAAGGCCGCTGACGCCAATGTACAGGCCTCCGCGATGGAGCTGTTGCAGCTTGAACGCGAATACATGCCCAGCATCAGTCTGTATGGTGAAGTGGGCGGCACCTATTTCGACGATGCTGACCGTCTGAACGCACGCGATCAGCGGGACACCAAGATTTATCGCGAAGTTGGCATCGTGGGGGAGCTGACGCTGTTTGACGGCTACCGCCGCGCCAATTTGGTTTATCAAAACGCCGCCGCGCTGGATGGTGCGATTTTCCGGCTGCTGGACGCATCCGAGACGATGGCCCTGAACGCGGTTGAAGCCTATATCGACGTGCTGCGCCATCGGAGCCTGTTGAACGTCACCGCACAGAACATCGCCCGGCACCGGCAGATCATCCGCCAGGTCGATGATTTGATTGATGCAGGCCGTTTGCCAGCGTCGACAGGCTTTGAAGCGCAAGAACGCCTGCTTGCGGCTCAGATGAGTCAGGTAGAAGTGCGTCAGGCGCTTTTCGATGCGAATTCCCGCTTCCTTGCCGTCGTGGGCCAAGATCCTGATGGCCATATGCACGTGCCGTTCGTGAAGCATCTGCCCCTTCAGAAACGTGAATTCGTGATCCGCAGCGTTCGCAACAATTTCCGCCTGAAGCAGTTTGAATCCAACATTCAGGCCGCCGAATTTGATAAAGGCGTGCAAACCGCCGATGAACTGCCGCAGGTGCGTCTGCAAGCCGGGGCCCGCCATGGGCGTGAGGTGAGCGGTACGCAAGGAAGTGAATCAGACGTGTTCGTCGGGTTACGCGCCGATTGGGAATTCTATGCTGGTGGCCGCAAAGCCCGTGAACGGGCCCTGCAACACCGCACGTCCGAGGCCCGCGCAGAACGCGATGCCGTGCGGCGTGACGTGTTTGAAATGGCCGAACGCACGTGGCACGCCTACGACGCCAATATCGAACGGACGGTATTGCTGAGCCGCCGCTTGTCGGCCGCCCGCGAAACATCGCGCCAGTATGAAGAGCAGTTCCAAACAGGTTCCCGCAGCCTGATCGACGTGCTGGATGCCGAAGCCACAGTGTTCAACGTGCAGTTCGAAAAGGTCAGCGCGGAGGCTTCGTTCACCTTCAGCCAATACCGGCTTCTGGCATCACAGGGTCTTCTGGCCAAGCGGTTCAACGTGACTGCGGCCAATGTGCCCCTGAACCCCGATTTCGTGGAACGCGCAACATCCTCTGGCCGTCCGCAGTCCATCTTCAAAACTGAGATCAAGGCCCTCGAATGACGATCCAGCAGACGGCGGAGTCCACGGCTGCGTCGTCTCAGGCGTCACATGATTTAGGGCTTGGGTCTGTCGCATGGATGGCCAATTTCCACGGCCAACCCTGGAGCGATGAGGCCGTGCGCGCCCGCATGGTGGCCGGCTTTGACCCCCGCGATCCGGTCAGCATTTCCCGTGCGCTTGCCGCAGTGGGCCTGCGTTCCCGCATCGTTTTGCGCAAGTTAGGGTCCATTGACCCTGCAGTGCTGCCTTGTCTGATCTTCCGCGACACGGGCACACCGCTGATTCTGTTGGGCTTTTCACCAGACAAACGTAATGCCCGCGTGATTGATCCGGATCGGGATGAGCCGGAACAGGAAACCTCTCTCCGTGATCTGAAGCGCCACATACGGCGGGAGGTGATGCTTGTCACGCCTGAGGGCACGCTGGCAGACCGCAAGTTGAGTGAGACGCCAGACAAGCACCAAAAGAACTGGTTCTGGGGACCCATTCGGGAGAACCGCAGCGGGTGGTTGCAGGTCTTCCTCTCCGCGCTGTGCATCAATGTTCTGGGCCTTGCGCTGCCCATCTTCGTGATGAATGTCTATGACAAGGTGATCCCCAATCTGGCCTTTGTCACGCTTTGGACCCTGGCGTTGGGTGTGATCATCGCGCTGGTGCTTGATCTGGCGCTGCGCAGTTTGCGCGCGCGGGCGTTGGAAACCGTGGGTCGGCGGCTGGATACCGGCATCGCCGCATCGCTCTTCAGTCATGCCATGGCGCTGCGCCCTATGGCGCGCAAGAACGGAACATCCGTTCTGGCCAGCCACATTCGCGATTTTGAAACCGTCCGGGAATTTTTCAGTTCCGCCAGCTTTGTGTCACTGATTGATCTGTTGTTCATCGGTGTCTTTATCTTCGTTCTTTACGTGCTGGTGGGCCCGCTTGCCCTGGTGCCACTTTTGGCGCTACCAGCTGTGTTGATCCTTGCCTTCATCGCACAACTGCCCATGAGCCGCATCGCGGTTGAGGCACAGGAACTGGCCGGGCGGCGGCAATCGGTGCTGATCGAAAGCCTGATCGGGCTGGAAACCATCAAAACGCTCAACGCTGAACCCGTGATGCAACGCGAATGGGAAAGGGCCAGTGCCGCGTCTTCCCGTGTCAACGGACGCACGCGGTTCTGGTCCAACTTTGCCACATCTGGCACGCAAATGATCCAACAGTTTGTCTCTGTCGCGATCATCGTTTGGGGGGTGTTTTTGGTCTCTGACGGGGTGATCACCGTGGGCGCTTTGATTGCGGCAAATATCCTTGCCGGGCGTGCCTTGGCGCCCCTGGGTGCCATCGCGCAGACCATTTTCCGCGCCCAGTACGCGATAAAATCGCTGCGCGCGCTCACGGAGTTCATGGCCATCGCCCCCGAACGCAGCGCAGAGGTGGAAAGCAGTGCCCGGATCAGCACGGGCGCATTGGCGCTCGATGACGTGCGGTTCAAATATGAAGGCGCAGAGCGCTATGCGATTTCGGGTCTGTCTATGACGTTGGAAGCAGGCGGTTGCGTCGCCATGCTGGGCCGTGTGGGATCGGGCAAGAGCACGATGGGAAAGCTGCTTTGCGGTTTGTTAGAGCCTGAAACAGGGTCTGTTTTGATCGATGGGCGCAGTGCTGCGCAATACGATCCGGCGGAGCTGCGCGCGGGCGTTGGCTACATGCCGCAAGAGCCGGAATTTTTCACCGGTACACTGCGCGAAAACCTCGTGATCGGCAAACCCCATGCCACCGATGAAGAGCTGGAAGAGGCGCTGCACGGGGCCGCGATGGCGGGTTTTGTGGCGGCCGATCCGGCGGGGCTGTCGCGTTTTATCGGGGAGAAGGGCGCGCAGCTGTCAGGCGGGCAGCGGCAGGGTTTGGCACTGGCCCGGTTGCTGCTGCGCAAACCCAAGCTCATGTTCCTTGATGAACCCACCAACGCCATGGACCACGACATGGAAATGGAAATTGTCAGACGTCTGCGCGCGCTGAACAAGACGGGTGTGGGTATGATCTTGTGCACCCATCGCCCGGCACTGGCGCAAATGGCGGATCGCTGGGTGGTGATGGATGGCGGCCGGGTGATCGTGGATGACACGCGGCAGGCCGTAACGGAACAGCTGCGCAAGAAGGCAAAGAAAGGGGCGAAATAGAGGATGTTCGGCTCTCGCATAGAAGATCGGTTCGTGAATGACGCCGCTGCGGAAACCGGGGGTGGGCGCGGTGTCTGGGCGCTTCTTCTGGTGATCGGGCTGGGTATGGGCGCGTTCTTTGCGTGGGCCTGGGCCTATGAGATCGAAGAGGTGACGCGCGCCACCGGTAAGGTTATCCCATCACGCCAACTTCAGGTGATTCAGAGCCTTGAAGGCGGGATCGTTGCGGCGCTTGAGGTGCGCGAAGGCGATCTGGTGGATGAGGGAGATGAACTGGCCCGCATTGATGATACGAGCGCTGGATCAGACTTGGGCGAATTGCGCGAACGCGAGGCCGCGTTGATGGCCACGGAAGCCAGGGTAGAAGCGGAGGCCAAAGGGGCAGACGCCGTTGCCTTCTCCGACGACTTACGACAACGCGCGCCGGCGGCCGTTGCGGCAGAAACCCAGGTGTTCCTGTCACGCCAGAAGCAGCTATTGGCGGAGTTATCCGTGCTTCAGGACCAACTGGCCCAGCGCGACGCGGCGCTAAAGGAAGCCACGGCAAATGTCGCCAAGCTAGAGGCTCAATTGGCACCTCTGCGGGAAGAAACAGAACTGACCGAGGGGTTGGTGGACACAGGATCGGTATCTCGCGTTGAATTTCTACGATTGCAGGGGGATGTAGCACGGATCGGCGGCGACTTGGAGGTCTCCCGCGCGCGTATCCCTGGGATTGAAGCGTCAATCCGGGAGGCGGAAAATCAAATCGCGTCGGCAAGGTCGTCTTACGTTCTGACGGCGCGGGAAAAGGGTGCGGAGATCAGCGGGGAACTGGCCGTTCTGCGCGAAGCGATGCGGGCGGCCACAGACAAACTGACCCGCACCAGCCTTCGAGCGCCTGTCCATGGCACGGTCAACCGGCTGCATGTGACAACGATTGGTGCAGTGGTGCAGCCCGGTGCGCCCATTGTTGAGATTGTGCCACGTGACGATCAGTTGTTGGTAGAGGCTCAGATCAATCCCCGCGATGTCGCGTTCATTCGGCCCGGCCATCCGGCCTCGGTGAAGATTACGGCCTATGATTTTCTGGTCTATGGTGCACTCGACGGCACGGTAGAGAGGATCGGGGCGGATGCGCTGACCGATCCGGAAGGAAACCAGTATTTTCAGGTGATGGTCCGCACTGAGGAAAGCGCGCTAACAGCGGCCAGCGAAGGCACGCTTCCCATCAGCCCCGGCATGGTGGCTCAGGTAGATATTCAGACAGGGCGAAAAACGGTTCTGGATTACCTTTTGCGCCCCCTCAGGCGGGCGCAGGCAGAGGCACTTCGCGAACGTTAGAGCCTATTTCGAGGTCGCTACGAATACGCCATCCCAATCCGATCCGGGTGGGTTTTCGGCAAAATCAGCAAGGCGGCCTTCATAAAGTTCGATGTAGCCGGACATATCAAATTCGAGAGAGTTTCCGGCCTCATCAATCTCTGTGAGAGCCTGCCGCGCGACATCCCAGTTCTGCGCGGCATAGGCCCCTCTCATTTTGATGTTGGCGGTTTCCAAAGCTTTAAAAGCATCGCGCGACCTTACCTTTTCATCGCCCATCAAAGCGAAGACGCGCTCTGGCTCCTGCTTGCCTTTGACGCGCAGCAGATCGAGCTCCAGAATGGCAAAACTATCCTGCACCGCTTCGGCCGTCGCACTGCCCAGAATGATCCCCAAACCGTAGCTCTTCGATTGCCCCTCTAGCCGAGAGGCGAGGTTCACAGCATCGCCCAGCGCCGTGTAATCAAACCGCGTGTCGCTGCCCATATTGCCGACCACGCAATTCCCGGTATTGAGCCCGATGCCCACATTGATTGGCAACGATACCTCGCCATTCGCCCCTGCTTCCTCCGCGCGGGTACGATTCAGATCGGCCACGTCGGCCAGCATCGCAAGCGCCGCGCGACAGGCCGCAGACGGGTGATCGGGAAGGTCCAAAGGCGCGTTCCAAAAAGCCATCACGGCGTCACCCATGAATTTATCTATCGTTCCCTTTTGGAGCAGGATGGCATTGGACAGAACGGTCAGGAAACTGTTCATCAGATGGGTCAGACCCGCGGGATCGTGGCGATACCCTTCTGCCAACGTCGTGAACCCGCGCACATCGCTGAACAACACCGTCAGTTCACGACGTTCACCGCCAAGTGTCAGCGCTTCCGGCTCTTGCTGTAGCTTTGCGACCAGATCGGGGGAGACATATTGCCCAAAAGCGCCCCGTATCTGGCGCCGCTCCCGCTCTTCGCGGATGTAATTGGCGCTGGCCATCATCATTAGGGTCAAAAGCGTACCCAGCGCAGGCCATGTTGGATCCAGCAGAATGCGTTTTTCCTGAAAAAGGTAGAAAGCACCGGCGACATAGCCGGAGATGATCAGCACGGCGAGCGTGATAATCAGCCGCGCGCCCATAATCGGGACCAAAAGGATCACCAACAGCGACAGCCCCGCCAGCGTAAATAGCTCTGCCGCGAGGGTGTAGTTTGGACGGACAAGAAGGCTATCCGACAGGATGTTTTCGAGAAGCTGTGCGTGCACCTCCACCCCTGCCATGGACTGGCCAAGGGCGGTGGGGCGAAAATCCTCCAAGCCGATGGCGGATGTGCCAACCAGGATCAGCTGCCCCGCCAAGCGGCCCTGCGGCACCTTCCCCGACAAAAGCGCCCCGTCGGAGACATATCGGTCAGGGCTGGACGGACTAAGATAAGGCCAAACCGTGCCATCGGCGGCAGTCTGGATCAGCTTGCCACCCAGCACGACACCATCCACCCCGGCGGCATTGCCGCGCAGGGCAAAGGCATTACCGCCCGTCGCCACGCGCAAAAGTTCAGGGGCAAGGCCAAGTCGCAATTCATCTTCGACCAGCATCGCGATGGGCACGCGGCGGTAAATGCCATCGGGATCAGGGCGCACGCTGAACACACCGCGCCCGGCGGCGGCATCTTCCAATACCGGCAGGTTTTGCACCAAATCGGGGAAGCGCGGTAGGAAGGGGCGGGAATCTTCACCCAGAATAGCAAAGGGCGCGGGGCGGATATCGGCCTCACGCTGCAACCCGGTACGGGCGGATCGAACACTGGTCTGGCCAAGGATCACACGGGTTTGGCGGATGGCCTCGGCGAAACGAGCATCGTTGTCGGGCAGTTGGGACAGTTGCGCGCGGATCTCTTCCGGCAGGGTATCGTTGTCCGATGCTATGGCGGCGGGGGAAAGGCGATCGGCCTCTGCAAAGACGATGTCGAACGCCATCGCAACTGCACCGGCCTCAAAGCTTTTGATTACAAGGTCAGCCACACGGGACCGCGGCCAAGGCCATTGGCCGTAGGCCTCAAGACTGGGGTCGTCGATGTCGAGGATAGTGACGGGCGCAGGGGTGAATTCGCGCGGCTTGATCTGCTGATAAAGATCAAAAGCAGCAAAGCGCAATTGCTGCACCGGGATCGGATCCGCGACCCGGATGGCCAGCAGCACACCCACAAGGCACACAGCCAGCATGCGACCGCCCAAGGCCCATCTGATCACGCGCCAGATCATCCACTTCCCCCTCAGGCCGCTTCCGGATCAGAGCAAAACCCGGTGATGCGCCACGGTCAACAGAATTGATCAAAAGTAATCTAAATTACTGAAAAATTGGTTCGAATCATTAAAAACAGTATTGTTCGCGGGTCCGAGGGTTTTTTCGGGCATTGGGGGTTTTATGAAGCGTTTTGTTGAAAATGATCTCGGCAATTTTGGCGAGGATTTTCAGGGTGTTAACCAGAGTGTAGTGACACCTAGGAAAGGTGGTGAGGTTGTCATCGACACGCCCTCTCACCTGTTCAACGCTGAGTTTGTTCGCGATGGGTCTGATCTTGTTTTGAAAAACAATGGGGCCGATGACATCCGAATTGTCGATTATTTCGCGCAAACGACACCGGCTGACCTTGTGACGGAAAAGGGCGCGCGGCTGACCGGTGAGACGGTTGAAAAGCTGTCGGGACCCCTTGCGCCGGGCCAATATGCGCAAGCTGGTACTGCGGATAGCGGGCAAGCCATTGGGCAGGTCGAAACGCTGGAAGGCGGGGCCCAGGTACAGCGTGCCGATGGCACTGTCGAAGATTTGGCTCTCGGCATGAAAGTATTCCAGAACGACGTGGTCAGCACGTCGGATGGTGGCAGCGTGTCGGTTACATTTCTGGACGGTACGATCTTCACGCTGGCGGCCAATTCCCGGATGGTTCTGGATGAACTGGTCTATTCCCCGGGTGGCGATGACAACTCCGCCACGTTTAGCCTGATCCAGGGTGGGTTTGTGTTTGTGGCTGGTCAAGTGGCGAAAACCGGTGAGATGGATGTGACCACGCCCTCGGCCACAATGGGCATTCGCGGCACGACGGTGTCTGCAAACATCTCTACCGTTGAAGGCGTGCTGGCGTTGACCGTTCGGCTGTTGGAGGATTTTGACGGCAGTGGAACTGGTGTTGTTCAGCTTTTCGATCTGGAAGGCAATCTGATCACGACCATCACATCCGTGGACGCGAAATGGGTCATTCCGCTTGGCGATGATGAACCTTATGTTTTGCCTTGGACGAACGCGGACGAAACCGAATACTCGGCCATCTTCCTTGACGCGGCAAATGCGTTTGCACAGGCTTATGCGCGCTTTGCAAATGGCGAAAGCTTCGTAGAAGAAGACAGCACCACCAGCACGCCAAGCCCTACAGTGGATGATACAGCCCCCGACCTGGATGACGGCCCCGAGGATGATGGTGGCGCCACCCCAGACGGAGAAAGTGGATCCGATGGCGGTGGCGGAGACGATGGGGGGCCAACGGCGCCCTTGGCCCCTGATGATCCCACCGAATTGGACACGTTGGACGATGAGGCGACCAACACACCGCCCACAGCGACGGATTCTTCTCTGACGATTGCAGAAGACAACGGGTTCAGCGGCACCCTGCCCGGCACGGACCCGGATGGCGGTGCCGTCAACTTTACGCTCACCACTGGGCCAGACAATGGTACCGTTGCGCTGTCAAATGACGGGACTTTTGTCTATACGCCCAACACTGATTTCAACGGCGAAGATAGCTTCACCTACACCGTGTCTGACGGCGCGGGCGGATCGACCACGGCGACAGTGACGGTCACAGTTGATCCGGTGAATGACGCCCCCGTTCTGACAACAGCGGTCGACATCACGGCTATAGAAGATGGTGGCGTCATCAGCGGCACGGTGGCAGGATCCTTTATCGACGCGGATGGCGATACGCTGACTTACAGCGTGGTGCCGAGTGTTCCCTCGGCGATTCCAGCAGATCAGCAAGGCAGTGACCCCAGCGCAATTGCCAGAGGTCCGGGCCCCTTCGGCGGCACGGTCACCATGACATCCGATGGCAACTTCACCTATGAGCCATTCCAGGATTTCGACGGCACTGACAGCTTCACCTACATCATTGATGACGGAAATGGCGGGATCGTTCAGGGGACTGTTTCCGTGACCGTAACGGGTGTCAACGACGCTCCGGTCGCAGAAGACGTGTCGATTGAGTTGGATGAAGATGGGTCATTTTCGGGCAACTTGGCGCTGTCGGCCTCTGACATAGACAACACAGACGAAGAGCTGACCTTTTCCACGGGGGATGATGAATACCCCGATGACCTCTACTATTTCGAAAGCGATTTCTCATTGGGCTCGGGCCCTTTCAACGGCACGGTGGTGATCAACGATGACGGCACCTATACCTACACGCCTGATCCCAATTTCAACGGCACCGACAGTTTTCAGTACCAGGTCACCGATCCTGATGGGGAAACCTCAACAGCCACCGTGTCGATCACGGTAAACGCAGTGGATGATGTGCCCGTCGCAAATGATGTGACCGTTAGCGGCGATGAAGACGGCGCGATCATGGGCACTGTCACCGCGCAAAACCCGGATAATGAGGCGCTGTCTTTTGAAGTGCTCACAACGCCCACCAACGGGACGGTGGTGATGAATGCCGACGGGACATTCACCTACACCCCGGACGCAGATTTCAACGGAA
>JBCCAJ010000251.1:0-4755 GCA_039814845.1 Pseudomonadota bacterium
AATCCCAATGCGGCAACCTCGACCTGTGGCGGCACGCTGACGGCCACACCGGGCGCCTCTGATATTACACTTGCAGGTGGCGTGGTGGGGGATCGCAACACTTGTGACATCAGCGTCGACGTGGTTGCGGCCAATCAGGGCAATTTCACGAACGCCACCGAGAGCCTGACATCGAACCTCGGCGTCAGCACGGCGGCCTCTGCCAATCTGACGGTCAATGCTGCGATCACGGGGAACCTGACGATCATCCAGAATACAAGTTCTGATGGCACCTACACGTTCACGTCCACGACCACGGATCTGAATTTCACCCTGACGACTGTCGGCGGCACGGCAACATTCGGGCCTATCGCGGTGGCGGCGGGCGTCTATCAGATCACGCAGATCCGACCGGACGGAGTGGGCAACACCTCTGTCACCTGTAACGATGCCAACAGTACCGGTGATCCGGCAAGTGGTATCCTGACGATCAACCTCGAAGTGCTGGAAAACCTGACCTGTACCTTCACGTCGATTGAAACACGGCAGACGACCGTGAACACGATCAACCGCTTCCTCACGAAGCGCGCCGATCTGATCCTGTCGTCCGAGCCGAGCAATTCCCGCCGGATCGACCGCTTGCAGCGCGGGTCGGACAACCCCACACGGCTGAGCTTTACCCGCGGTGATTTGCACGCCCTGTTGCCCTTCACGATGCAATTGGGCAATGGCGGGGATTACAACATCTCCACCAACCTCGGGCAGGTCACGCAGGCGATCAATTCCATCCCGCTGGCCTTTGGCGATCCGGGTGATAGCCGCCTGATTGACACCTATCAATGGGATGTCTGGGTGCAGCTGCAGCACAAACGCTTTGAAAACGGGCAAGATACTGGCCGTTTCACAGTGCTGCATTTCGGGGTAGATTACCTTCTGAACCCCGATCTTCTGGTCGGCGCGATGGTGCAGGTGGATTACCTGGAAGACAACAACGCCACGCAGAATTCATCGGTCGAGGGCACCGGTTGGATGGTCGGGCCGTATGTCACTGCACGGCTGCAAGAGAACCTTTATTTCGATGGCCGGATCGCGGCGGGGACATCGACGAACGATATCAGCCCGTTCGGCACCTATACGGATGAATTCGATACCTTCCGCTGGATGGCCTCGGCCGAATTCATCGGCGATTTCAAATACGGTGATTGGACAATCCGCCCAGCCACCAGCCTGTCGTATTTCGAAGAAAAGCAGTATGGCTATGTGGACGGGGTGAATGTGTTCATCCCATCGCAAACGGTCTCTGTCGGGCAGTTCAAATTGGGCCCGACCTTTGTGGGGACGTATGTGTCGCCCAAAGGGGTGATTTATTCGCCGATCTTCGGGTTTGATGCGATCTACAACTTTTCGGATACATCGGGGGCCACTGTGACAACGCCGTCATCGGCCTCATCAGAAGGCTGGCGCGGGCGCGTGGAGGCTGGGATTGATTTCAGCATTGGCAGCGGGACCACGATGAACTTCTCAGGCAGCTATGATGGCATCGGGCGCAGCAACCTGAATGTCTGGGGACTGACCCTGGACATCAATATCCCGATCCATAAGGCGATTGCGCAGTAGAGCGGTTTCGCCTGGCCCACGGTCTGGCGATCCCAGCCTCTGAACAGCAGCGCTTTATCCTTGAGTTCCCGGAGTCCATCCGAGCGACGCGCTTGATTCCGCGCCAGAGCGTAGCTCTATTTCACTATAATCTCAGGCCCCATCACCGCGTTTGGTAAGGTGGTAGAGATCGCCGGAATATACGTCACCATGATCAGGAAGATGAACATAATGCCGAGGAAAGGAAGTGCTGCCCGAACCACACCCATCATAGACATATTCGCGACGCCAGCCGTGACGAAAAGGTTCAGCCCCACCGGCGGCGTGATCATCCCAATCTCCATATTCACGACCATAATGATGCCGAGGTGAATGGGATCGATCCCAAGCTCAATCGCGATGGGAAAGACCAGCGGGGCCACAATCACCAAAAGGCCAGAGGGTTCCATGAATTGCCCACCGATCAGAAGGATCACGTTGACCACGATCAGGAACGTCACGGGGCCAAAGCCATAGGACAGCATCGCCTCCGTGATCTGCTGGGGGATCTGTTCATCGGTAATGACGTGTTTGAGCAAAAGCGCGTTGGCAATGACGAACATCAGCGTGATGATCAGCTTGCCGGCATCGCGCAGGGTGCCCACCGTGTCCGGGTGCCAAAAGGCCGTGATGATGGCGTGGGGTTTGCGCAAAAGGCTCTGACCACCTGCCAACGGGCCAATGTCGCGATAGATGAAACAAGCCGCGAAGAAGGCATAGACGGACGCGACGGCTGCGGCCTCTGTGGGCGTGAAGATGGCACCCGTCACGCCCGGAATTCCATAGATGCCGATCATGATGATCACGATCAGCAGAAGGCCCCAGACGGCGGCGCGAAAGCTGGCGAAAATCTCTCCGAAGCCTGCGAATTCGCCTTTCGGCATGTCCTTGATCCGGGCCATGATATAGATGCCGATCATCAGCATGACACCAGCCATGATGCCCGGAATGACGCCCGCAAGGAACATACGCCCCACAGACACCTCAACCGCAGCGGCGTAGACTACCATAACGATGGAAGGCGGGATCAGGATGCCCAGCGTACCCGCATTGGCGATGACACCGGCGGCGAATTCCTTGGTGTAGCCCACCTGCCGCATGGCGGCGATCACGATTGTCCCGATGGCGACCACCGTGGCGGGCGATGACCCGGAGAGTGCGGCAAAAATCATGCAGGACAGCACACCCGCGATGGCCAGCCCACCGCGCAGATGACCCACCAAGGCGATGGAAAACCGAATGATCCGTTGCGCCACGCCGCCGGTGGACATGAAGCTGGAGGCCAAGATGAAAAAGGGGATCGCCAGCAGGGTCGAATGGCCTTCAAACGCCTCAAACAGAGTTTGCGCAACGGAGGCCAATGAGGTGTCGGAGAAGGCCAGCAGGAAGACGATGGACGAAAAGCCGAGCGAGATCGCGATCGGCACGCCGATCAGCATCAAGCCGATGACCATCGAGAAAAGAAGCAGGATTTCCACGGGGATCAGTCCTTTAGTTTGGCGGCCGCTTCGGCCACCTCATCTTCGGCCTCGTGGGAGACGATAATCAGGTCTTGCTCCCCACGCCACACGCGCAGACCGACCTGAATGAAACGAATGACCAGCAGCAGCGCCGACAAAGGCAGCACGATGTAAGGCACCACTTTTGGCAGCTTTTCGTACTCGTACCCTTCGTTAAACGCGTCCTCTAGCCAAGTCATGAAGAACGGTACGGGGATGTCTTGCGTCTCATACCAGCCCTGGCCGCGCACCTCTTCCAGCCCGGTCGGGAACCAGTGACCGGAGGTCGGATAGAGATTGGCGTAGGGCGCCCAGTAATCCCATGCGCCTTTCAGAAAAAGCAGTGCATAGGCCAGACAGACCGCGACAGAGATCAGCGCCAGAATGCGCCGCGTCCCACCGGATGCAAGGTTCGCGATAGCATCCACGCCCAGATGCAACGTGTTTTTCACCGCATAGCTCGCGCCCAGAAGGACAAGCCACGCAAAGAGAAACACCGTCAGTTCCAGCGCATAGAAGATATTGGCGTTGAACACATACCGGGCGACCACATTGGCAAAGGTAAACAGGGTCATGAGCCCAAGAATGATCGCAAAGAAGGTTTCTTCAACGCGGTCAAACCGGCTGGATGGACCAGATTTTGCAGCCATGATCGCCCCCTGCAAGGAATGGTGTATGGGCGCAGGTTTCCCCGCGCCCAATTTTTCAAAGGGTCAGTTCGTCAGCGACGCGTTGATCTCTTGCGCGGCGTCGATGTTTTCCTGACCGACGTCACCGGCGAACTTGTCCCAAACCGGCTTCATCACATCGACCCAGGCCTGACGCTGTTCGGCGTTCAGTTCACGCACAACGCCACCGGCATCCATGATCGCCTGCTTGGCGTCTGCGTTCACCGCCGTGGATTCCTTGTTCCGCGTCTCGGTCACCTCTGCGACGATGGTCAGGAACTGATCGCGCACGTCGGCGTCCAGCCCTTCAAGCCAATCGATATTGGTCACGAGAAGGTAGTCGATGATGCCGTGATCGGTCTGTGTGACACCATCCTGCACCTCAAAGAACTTCTTGCCGTAGATGTTGGACCAGGTGTTTTCCTGCCCGTCCACAACGCCCTGCTGCAGCGCGCCGTAAACCTCAGAGAACGCCATTTTCTGCGGGCTACCACCGATGGCTTCCATCTGGGCCACAAGCACGTCAGAGCTTTGCACGCGGAACTTCAAACCGTTGGCATCGGTGGGGGCGACCAGCGGCACATTGGCCGACATCTGCTTCATGCCGTTGTGCCAATAGGCGAGGCCCTGAAGGCCGCGGCGCTGCATGCTGTCCAGCATCGCTTGCCCGGCGTCAGATGCTTGGAACGCTTCAACCGCGTTGATGTCTTTGAACATGAACGGCAGATCGAAAATGCGGAATTGCTTGGTGAATTTTTCGAACTTCGACAGCGACGGCGCAGCCAGTTGCACGTCGCCCTGAAGCATCGCCTCCAGCACTTTGTTGTCATTGTAGAGCGTGGAGTTCGGGAAGACCTCCATGCACATTGTGCCGTTCATTTCTTCATTCACGCGCTGTTCCAGCAGGGACGCAGCAATGCCCTTGGGGTGCTTGTCAGTATTGGTGACGTGGCTGAATTTGACGACGATCTCAC
>JBCCAJ010000353.1:0-3689 GCA_039814845.1 Pseudomonadota bacterium
ACGCGGCGCTGGATCGTGGACCCGCTGGATGGGACGACGAACTTTCTGCATGGTTTGCCCCATTGGGCGGTGTCTATTGGCTTGGAACATAAGGGAAAGATCGTCGCTGGTGTGATCTATGACCCTTCCAAGGATGAGCTGTTCTGGGCGGAAAAAGGTGAGGGCGCATGGCTGAATGAAAGCCGTCTTCGCGTATCTGCAAGGAACCGGATGATTGAGGCGATCTTTGCCACGGGCGTGCCGTTTGCGGGGCATCGGGACCTGCCGGCGACCCTGCAGGATTTGGCGCGGTTGATGCCGACCTGCGCTGGCGTGCGGCGCTGGGGTTCGGCGGCGCTGGACATGGCCTATGTGGCGGCGGGTCGCTATGAGGGGTTTTGGGAGCGGAGCCTGAATGCATGGGATGTCGCCGCCGGAGAGATTATCGTGCGCGAGGCTGGTGGGTTGATTGAGACGGTCACGGGTGAGGGTTCCGTCGTGGACACGGGTGATGTGCTGTGCGCCAATGAGAAGATTTTTGAGAAATTTGCGGGTGTGATCCGGGAGTGATCTGAGCCTGAACTGAACCTGAACCGGTTACTTGCGGGTGACGCGGGGGATGGCTGAGCGCGCGTATTTGTACTGCGCTTCGGGGTTGGGCGGCGCGCCGTGGGTTGCCGACCAGAACGCCGTGCCGCCGAGGCGCAGGAAAAGCGGCAGGGTCAGTAAGATGCCCACGGCAAAGCCGCCGATATGGGCCCAGTAGGCCACGCCGCCGCCATCGGGGCTGGGATGGGCGAAACCGCCAAAAAACTGCAGGGCAAGCCAGAGGCTGAGCACGATCCAAGCGGGGATCGGGAAAATGCGAAAGAAGACAATAAAGAAGACGAAAATGTCGACCCGTGCTTTGGGGAAGAGCAGCAAGTAGCCGCCCATCACGCCTGCGATGGCACCGGACGCGCCGACGGTGGGCACGGTGGAATAGGGGCCAGCCGCGACATGGATCAAGGCCGCGCCGATGCCGCAGGCCAGATAGAACAACAGGTATGGCACATGGCCCATCTTGTCTTCGATATTGTCGCCATAGATCCACAAAAACAGCATGTTACCGGCCAGATGCATCCAGCCACCATGGAGGAACATGGAGGTGAAGATGGTGTGTTGGTTGACGCCAGACGTGATGGCGCCCGGCACCATGCCCCATTCAAGGAAGAACCGGAAAAGCGCGCGGTCATCGGGGTAGACGGACCAATACGCGAGGAAGATCACGATATTGGCGGCCAGCAGGGCGTAGGTGACGTAAGGCGTGCGGCCGGAGGGGTTGTGGTCACGGATTGGGAACATGGGGGCAGGTTGCGTTGCGTGTGGGGTCGGGTCAAGGGTGGACTGTGCCTCGGTGGTACCCGGCGCGGAATCAAGGGCGTAGCCCGCCGCGCCTTCGCCCGCTGCCCCTTCTCCCGCATGCTGCGCATGCGTTGCCGGCAACGGACAGGCGATTGCTTGCAATCGCTGAGAGGGTGGCCCCCCGTCACACCTTTGGTGTGCCAACTATACGTTGCGCGCCTTCGGCGCGACGGCCTGGCGAATTGGCAATTGCAGGAGATTGCTCGGATGGCGTGCGGGACCGGATGGATAAAGCGCTGCTGTTCGGAGGTCAGGATCGCCAGACCGGGGCCATGCGAAGGCGCTCTTTTAGGCGAAAATGGCTGGTTTGTTGAACCAACCTCACAACCATTATCAACCCCGTTCATCGAAACGAAAAAATGACGGTCTGCGACCCGATTTTGCCGTTCTTTTGCTTTTGAAAACCGGCGTTGGCGCTATGCTTTGCCCTAACGATTTAGCGCGAAGGGCCAGACGCCATGTCCAGCGATCCTCTTGTTGTTTTCACGCCTTCGGGCAAACGCGGGCATTTTCCGGTGGGGACGCCTGTGCTGACGGCTGCGCGGCAGTTGGGCGTGGACCTTGATAGTGTCTGCGGTGGGCGCGGGATTTGTTCCAAGTGCCAGATCACGCCGTCATATGGTGAGTTTCCCAAACATGGCGTGACGGTCGCCGATGATGCGCTGACCGCGTGGAACGAGGTGGAAGAACGCTATGACAGCAAACGGGGCCTGAAACCGGGCCGGCGCTTGGGCTGTCAGGCGATGGTGATGGGCGACATCGTGATTGATGTCCCACCCGAAAGCCAGGTGCACAAGCAGGTGGTGCGCAAGGCGGCATCTGCCCGGATCATTGAGATGGATGCGGCGACGAAGCTTTACACCGTGACGGTGGAAGAGCCGGACATGCATGAGCCGTCAGGCGATCTGGAGCGATTGGAAAAAGCGCTGAAAGCGCAGGGTATGGACGACATTCTGCTGCCGGAGGTGTCTTTGCTAGGTAAGCTGCAGCCGGTGCTGCGCAAGGGCAAGTTCACCGTGACCGTGGCGATCAACAAATCCCATCAGGACCGCGCCGCGCGGGTGTTGGAGATTTGGCCCGGGGAATATGACGGCGGGATTTACGGGCTGGCGATTGACCTTGGGTCGACCACCGTGGCGGCGCATTTGACGGATTTGAAGACGGGGGAGGTTGTGGCCTCTTCGGGCATCATGAACCCGCAGATCCGCTTTGGTGAAGACCTGATGAGCCGGGTGTCCTATGCGATGATGAACCCCGGCGGTGAGGTGGAGATGACCCGCGCAGTGCGCGAGGCGATCAACACGCTGGCCGAAGAGATTGCCAAGGAAGGCGGGATTGAGCCGAGCCTCATCATGGAGACGGTGTTCGTCTGCAATCCGGTGATGCACCATTTGCTGCTGGGGATTGATCCGGTGGAGCTGGGCCAGGCGCCGTTTGCGTTGGCCACATCAGAAAGCATGACGATTGATGCGCGTGATCTGGAGTTGAGCGCGCTGAACCTGCGGGCGCGGGTTTACATTCTGCCCTGCATCGCGGGCCATGTGGGCGCGGATGCAGCCGCTGTGGCGCTGTCAGAAGAGCCGGGCAAATCGCTTGATCTGGCCTTGATCGTGGATGTGGGCACGAATGCGGAGATTCTGCTGGGCGACAGAAGCCGTGTGCTGGCGTGTTCCTCGCCCACGGGACCAGCCTTTGAGGGCGCGCAGATTTCGTCGGGTCAGCGGGCCGCACCTGGCGCGATCGAGGCCATTCGGATCGATCCCGAAACCAAAACCCCGCGCTACCGCGTGATCGGGTCTGATAAGTGGTCCGATGAAGACGGCTTTGATGATGACATTGCAAGCACCGGGATTACCGGGATTTGTGGGTCGGGTATCATTGAGGCGGTGGCGGAGTTGCGCATCGCCGGGCTGATGGATGAAAGCGGGCTGATCGGATCGGCCGAACAGACAGGCACGTTCCGCTGCGAACCCGACGGGCGGACCAATTCTTATCTGGTGTTTGATGGCACGGCTGCTGGCGGGCCGCGCGTGACGGTCACGCAGGGCGATATTCGGGCCATTCAGTTGGCGAAGTCCGCGCTTTATGCCGGGGCGCGGTTGTTGATGGATGAACGCGGCGTGAACAAGGTGGATCGCGTGGTGTTGGCCGGGGCCTTTGGGGCACATATTTCGGCCAAGCATGCCATGGTGCTGGGGATGATCCCGGATGTGCCGCTGGATCGCGTAACGAGCGCGGGCAATGCCGCCGGGACGGGGGCGAGGCTGGCGCTGTGTAACGTCGGTGCGCGGGCCGAGATCGAGAAG
>JBCCAJ010000467.1:0-2454 GCA_039814845.1 Pseudomonadota bacterium
AGACCCGCTGGCAACAACTCTACAACCTGACCGTGGCCGAGTTGGGTCGCCGTGCCGGAACGGGACCTGCTGGTCCGGTAGGCGACATCGTAGACCGCCTCCAAGCCGACCTGCGCCGTCGCCCTGCCCAAGACGAGAAACGGTTCCGCCTGGCCCGCGAGCTCGTGAGCCGCAACCGCTTCTTCGAGGCCTACGAGACGCTGACCGAGTACGAGCCGTTCGTGGAGCGCTACGGCGACAACGACCGCTGGCTGCGTGCCATCGTCGAGATCGGGCGTCAGAGGCGATCCGGTTTGACCCGCCGCTGGAGGCACCCAAACTGAAGGCGCTCAATGGGATCACCATGGGCGTCTACAACCACGCCGCCATGCTGTTTGACCCCGCAACCCTGCCGATGGAGGCCGACACTTGGGTCACCTACGCCATCGAAGACATCTCCGGCAACATGGCACGCGGCGGCGGGATTTTGTGCAATATCTCAGGTTCCGGCCTGTGCAGTTTCGAACATGTCGGCAATTTCGCGCGGGAACTGGAAGCAGCCGGTGAAGCGGCGGCAATTGATTTCGCCCTGTCGCGCATGGTCGATGTGTTCGGTGCGGATATCCGCAAAGGGTTCCGCAAAGGTCACGCCACCCGCTGGGGCGCCAACCGCTTTACGCAGGGGGCCTATTCGGGCACGCGCCCAGGGGCGGCGGGCCTGCGCCCGGCATTGCAGGATATCCACGCCGAAGCCATTCATTTTGCAGGTGAGGCGATGAACGAAGGCGAGACGGTTTGCGTTTCAGGCGCCCACAAAGAAGGGCTGCGCGCCGCCGCAGAGGTTTTGGCCGCGCTTTAGACGACCCCCTGCCCCCCGCGTCTTCTTGACCATTTGCCAAACGCGCGGAATTGGTTACCGTATGCCACGCTACGCGTAGGAGGAGGACGCGTGGTCTGTGCTATGGTGATCCATATCATCCCGGCACAACGTGAGGTGAGCGGCAAGACCAAGACGCGCAAAGCGCCAAGATCAAAAAACGATGCGACCCAGTGCCTGAAACGGGAGATGAGCACGTGGCCCACGCAGATGATCCACCGCGCCGGGATGTGACACGCCCCGTGGATTATGATGATTACTTCAACCGGCATAGCCGGCTTTTGCGCATTGCCAAACGTCTGCCAAGGCGTCAGCTGGAGGCTCTGGCACGCGAAGCGATGCAACGGCTCATTGCACTAGGGGTCGGCCGAAAAAGGCACAGCCAGTGGGAACTGGACAAGACCGTCGAATACCTGTGCGAGGCGCTGCTGAACCGGGATGAGCACAAAGCCGCGCGGATGGTGGTGGGCCTTATGGACAAGGGCGTGTCCCCCGAAGAGGTTTATCTGGATTATCTCGCAGCGGCGGCCAAGCGGCTCAACGTGTGGTGGGAAGAAGACAAGGCCAGTTTCTGGCAAGTGACCGTCGCCACCTGCCGGATCCTCGCCATCATGCGCAGCATGGGGCAGGAATTTAAACCCATCGCCACGCGCGCCGACAAGTCTGCCATCATGTCAGGCGTGCCGGGCGAACAGAATGTCATGGGTTTGCGCATGGCCACCGATATCTTCCAGAAGGACGGCTGGCATGTCGTGATGCTACTGGGAATGTCGCACTATGCGCTGGTGCGCAAAATCGCCTCGACCAATGCACGCGTGATCGGGCTGTCTTTGGACCGCGCGACATCGCTGGATGCGCTGTCCAAGCTGATCGTGTCCTTGCATATCGTGCGCCCGAACGCCCCGATCTTTTTGAATGGTCACGGGGTGATGAGGATGCAATCCAAACTGGCCTGGATGGATTTGGAAGGCATCTCTGACAATCTGGCGGATATGAAAGAGATGATGAACGCCTGGGTCGAAACCCATGATGATTAAAGGCGGACAAGCGGGCCGCTTATCCGCCCTCACAGGCTGCCTCATTTAGACTTTGACCCGCTCTGATTTCGGATCATACATGGGCTTCAGGCTGGCCGTGGCCTTCACCTTTGTCCCCATCACATCGATCTCATAGGTCGACGCCAGCACGTCAGCGGCCTTTTCCCCTTTGGATGGCACGTAACCCAGCCCGATGGCCCCACCCAGATGGTGGCCATAGTTGCCGGAACTCAGGTAGCCAACATATTCCCCATCCCGCACGATCGGTTCATTGTGGAAGAGAAGCGGTTCAGGATCCTCCAGCAGGAACTGCACCATCCGATTGTGCGGCCCGCTTTCCTTGCGCTCGGCCACCGCAGCCTTACCGATGAAATCAGGCTTCGACATATCGACCGCAAAGCTGAGCCCGGCATCGACCACGTGGTCCTCGCAGGTGATGTCATGTCCGAAATGGCGGAAGGCTTTTTCAATGCGGCAGCTGTCCATCATGTGCATGCCACACAGCTTCACCCCCACATCCTGACCGGCCTCCCACAGCGTTTCAAACGCGTGGCCGGCCAT
>JBCCAJ010000395.1:0-3212 GCA_039814845.1 Pseudomonadota bacterium
CAGTTGGGCTTTCCGACGGATCATGCTCAGCTTCTGCAGCGCACGATTGGCGCGTGCGAACGGCGTAAGTTCGAGTTTGATCTGCACCCGATCCGAACTCGCGGGCGGCCGACGCTGGCCTGGGCGCGCCTCGATGTGGATCAGAACACAGGTGTGGCGCTGATAGAAGAGGTTCAAAGCGATTGGTTGCGGTTCGTGCGCACGTACCTCAAGGGGCTTGGCCGCGAACGCCCTCGCTCTCGCGTGTTGCGCAATACGCAAGCCTATGAGGCCGGGCTTACCGCGCAATATGACAAGGTCTGGGCCAAGGCACTGATGAGCCATGTGCTGATCTTGCTGCGCGACCGGTTGGGGATGCGTGAGGTGTTCATGCACCAACCGCTGCCAGGTGCGATGCTTAAATGGATCGAATATGACATGCCACCCCGGTCGCTCTACACCGAGCTGCCCAAATCATTCTGCTTCGCACCCACCCGCGACGTGCCGGATTTCCTGCGCATCAAACGCCGCAAGCACCTGCGCCGGCTGGACCGCACGAAGCCGCTCTTTTGGAAGATGTCCTTCTAACGATTGTGACATCCAGCGTTTTGCGCGTTGCACCCGACAAACCGCGCATGCAACATGCAGGTACGGAACGGGGCAGGCGGTGAACATGCGCAAGACAGGAACCAAGGCTTTGATGGTTGTGTTTGCCTTTGCCGCCCTGTCCAGTACGGCCCGGGCGGAAGCGCGTTGGGATGGTCTTCTCAACGACGGCAACAACTTCAACTGGTTTGCCTTCCAACAGGAGCAGCGCGATGAAAACTCTTTGGAGGCGCGAGGCGTTCAAACCGACTTCAATGAGGCGCCAACCTTTGAGCCGGAATTTCAAGTTGAGACCCTGCGGGACAGGTTGGACAGGCCATTCACCACCGGCTTTAGCCGCGATCGCTAGGCGCATATGTCTTCCCGTTTTGCCGCAACAGGTTGCCATCCGGCCTCCTTGGGCTATCCCTTTGGGCGTAACAAAAGGAAACTGGCAAGATGACCCTCAACGTTTACCTCAGCGGCGAAATCCACACAGATTGGCGGGACCAGATCGTGGCAGGGGCCAAGGGGCTTGATGTCACCTTTTCGGCGCCTGTCACCGATCACGGGGCGTCAGATGATTGTGGTGTGGCCATTCTGGGTGCAGAGCCGGACAAGTTTTGGCATGACCGCAAGGGCGCGCTGGTGAACGCGATCCGGACGCGCAAGGGGATCGAGGATGCGGATGTGGTCGTGGTGCGGTTTGGCGACAAATACAAACAGTGGAATGCAGCCTTTGATGCGGGGCTGGCTTACGGTTTAGGGAAATCCATGATCATCCTTCAGCCGCCGGAACATGATCACGCGTTGAAAGAGGTGAACGCTGCCGCACTTGCCGTCGCGCGCGAGCCGGGGCAGGTGGTGGATATCCTGCGGTATGTGCTGGAGGGAACGCTCCCCGCTTAAGCCCTAAGAAGTGCATTCGCCTGGCCCCGGTCTGGCGATCTCATTCTAAAGCAAGGGCGCTTTATCGTGACGTTCTGCCGAGCGATTGAGCGATGCGTTGGTGTCGAAATTTCGCCAGGCCCTGGGTGGGGCCCTCCTCTCGGCGATTGCAAGCAATCACCTGCCGGGCAATGGGCGAAGGCGCGGCGGGCTAAAGCCCTTGATTCCGCGCCGGAGGACTCCTCTTAATCACCCAACAATCCCGCCAACGCCGGATGCGGAAACCGCCTCGGCACCGTCACGGCAAAAAACGGCTCCTCAACGCCTAGATCAAACGGCGCCGTCGCCAAAAGCCCACTCGCAATCTCATCCGCCACAACCACCGCAGGCGCTACAGCAATCCCGAACCCCTCCCGCGCCAAAAGCCGCACCATCGCCATGTCATCCACATGCGCCACGACATGCGGCTCCACCCCAAGCTTGCCAACAAGGTTCTCAAAACCCGCCCGAATGGTGCTTTCACTGGGCAAAATCAGCGGTGCATTCGCCAGCATCTCTGCCAGACTGTCATGCGCCAACAGGCTCTTCTGCCCATGCAAGCCCACGGCCTGCGTCGAGATCCTCTGCGCGGCATAGCCGGGCGTTTGTGGCACTTCCGTGGTCAGAACCACATCCAAAGTCAGCGCCTCCAGATCCGCCAGCAAACTGCGCATATTGCCGGACTTCAGCGTCACCCCGTGGCTGCCCGCTGCCATTAACGGCCGCATGAATTGCAACTGGAAGTTCCGCGACAGGGTCGACAAGGCACCCACGCGCAAAGGGGCTTTTGCATCTGACGTTGACGCAAGGCTCGCCAGCAATTCCTCCCCCGCGCTGAAAATCCGATCCGCGTGATCGAGCGCCACGCGACCCGCTTCCGTCAGCACCAGTTTGCGCCCCACGCGATCAAACAGAGGATGGCCCAGCCGATCCTCCAACTGCTTGATTTGCAGCGACAAAGCCGATTGCGCTACGTTCAGCCGGTCGGCGGCCTGCCCCAGATGGCCCTGCTGTGCGACTTCGCGGAAGTACCGCAGATGATGATAGTTCAATTGAAAAGACATTCTATTTTATAGAACGAAATGGTCTATTAGTTCTATTTTATTTTTACCCCATGCTCCGCTACCTCTCCTCAAGCGCAGAATAGGAGACTTGCCATGGACCTCATCGTCACCTTTGCAGGCACGCTGGTTGAGCAGATGCAAAAGCCCACGCTGGCTTTTTTGATCGTCGGCATGATGTTGGCAGCCCTGGGCAGTAAGTTCGAAATTCCCGAGCCAGTCTATAAATTCGTGGTGATCCTGCTGCTGCTGAAGGTCGGCATGGGGGCGGGGATGTCCATCCGGTCTGCCAACTTTGCCGAACTCATCGTGCCCGCCATCGGGGCCGTGGCCGTGGGCATCGGGATCGTGTTCCTGGGCAGTACCATCCTAAGCCGTCTGGGCGGGGTCAATTCGATGGACAGCTACGCCACGGCGGGGCTTTTCGGGGCGGTCTCTGCCTCCACCCTCGCGGCGGGCATGGCGATGCTCGACGACGCAAACATGTTCTACGAAGGCTTTATCGGTGCGCTGTATCCCTTCATGGACATCGCCGCACTGGTCACCGCCATTGTGCTGGCGAAAATGGCCGCCAGCCGAAAAGCGGCGAGCGCGACCGTGAATGCAGGCGGCACTGTCACCCTTGGCGGCGGCACAGGCTCGGCTCCGAAGGGTCAGACC
>JBCCAJ010000261.1:0-4668 GCA_039814845.1 Pseudomonadota bacterium
AACAGTGGCACACTTGCCGCCGCCGCCGCCGCCATCGGCTTTGCGGGCACCATGATCATGACCAAACGCCTGACGCGGACCCAATCGCTGACCTGCATCCTATTCTGGATGACGGCGATGCAGGCCGTGTTTGGGGTTATATGTGCAGGCTTCGACGGGGATATCGCCATTCCCTCGCTCATCTCTGCCCCGTGGCTTGTGCTGATCGGGCTGGCCGGGCTCTGCGCCCATTTCTGCCTGACCAAGGCGCTGACGCTGGCGCCCGCCACCGTGGTCATACCGGTGGATTTCCTGCGCCTTCCGGTCATCGCGATCATCGGACTTTTGGTGTACTCCGAGGCGCTGGATATCTTCACCATCCTCGGCGCAGGCATCATTTTCGGGGCAAATTACGCCAATATCTGGGCTGAAACCCGTAAATCCACCGCCTGAAGACCGGCCAGCGCGCCCAAAGTGTCACATTTATGTTGCAACCTGTGGTCGTCTTGCCGGGTCACGGGTGCGTGACGTTGGGTCAAAGATTGACCATTTATGAGGCAGAAAAGTAGGTTCGTTCAAATTCTTGGAGGTGGAGACACATGAAAATCTTGACAACAGCAGCTCTCGCGCTCGGCCTGACGGCTTCCTCTGCCGTCGCCGGTAGCGTGCAGCGCGCCACTGACCCTTCTCAAATCCTCTTTGAGCGCGGTCAGAACTATCTTCAATTCTCGGTCACCTATGCCGACGCCAATATCAGCGGGACGAACGCGGCCTTTGGTGTCCAGACAGGCGACATTGCAAATGCATTCGTATCCTACGGCGCTGGACTGAAAGTCGAACTCAGCGACAAGCTGACCTTTGGCCTGACGGCGCATAATCCTGTCGGTGCGGATGTCACTTACGCGGCTGTTCCGGGCTTCCCCTTTGCCGGGTCCACGGCAGAGATCACATCGACGTCCCTGACAGGGATGCTGAAGTATAAGATCACGGATCGTTTCAGCGTGTATGGTGGCCTGCGCGCGACGCAGGTTGGCGGTCAGGTCGACCTCGGCCCGTTCACGCCGTTTCGTTATACGCTCAACGTGGGCAATGATGTGGGCTATGGTTACGTGCTAGGCGCGGCCTTCACCATCGATGAAATTCTGATGAAATTCGCCCTGACCTACGAATCCAAGACAGAGCATGACTTTGTCGACACTGCGGGAACGCCCTTCACGGTGGAAATTCCTCAGGCCGTCACGCTGCACGCCCGGTCGGCTGTGTCGGAACAGATGCTGGTCTTCGGGTCTATCCGCTGGCAGGAATGGTCGGAATTCCAGGTTGCGCCCAATGACTTCCTGGCAAACCGGCTGAACGTGCAACGTTTGCCAATTGCCTTCGGCAATGGCGACTACACAACCTACGAAGTGGGTGTCGCCCGCCGCCTGACGCAGAAATTCTCCGTCATCGGTACGCTGACGTACGAGCCCGAGAACGACAAGGCAGTGGGTAACCTCGAAGGCCGCGACGGGTTCATCTCCTACGGTCTGGCCGGACGCTACTCGACACCGACTTACGACGTGACAGCCGGCGTGCGTTACATCGACCTGGGGCCGTCCAACACGACCACCGTCAACTCTCAATTTGCAGGCAACGATGCCTGGGCCTTTGGCCTGCAGCTGGGCTACCGCTTCTAAGCAACCGCCCCCTGAAACAAACATCACCCCCGCCTGCCCGTCAGGCGGGGGTTTTTCGTTCGGAGGCCGACGAACAGAGCGCCTTCGCCGGGCCGCGGTCGGGCGATCCTGACCTTGAAACTGCAGTGCTTTATCCATGGGTTCCCGAATGCCATTCGAGCGACGCCCTGCAATTGCCATTTCGCCAGACCCTGGGGGGGGCCAGGCGAAGGCGCGGCGGGCTACGCCCTTGACTCCGCGCCGGGGAAACAAATCAGCGACGACGCCCATAACACTTGTTTACAAAAGCCCCGCATGCGATCTACCACGGCCCAAGCAAAGGACGCAGGCCGATGATCTACGCAACACCTGAGGATTGGCTCAACGCCCCCGCCAAGCGGGTGCTATTTTACGGCATGTCGGGCCTGGGCAAGACCTATATCTCCAACATTCTACGCGCGGACGGGGAGTGGTTTCACTACTCCATCGATTACCGCATCGGCACGCGCTACATGGGCGAATTCATCGCCGACAATGCCAAGGCGCAGGCGATGAAAGTGCCGTTCCTGCGCGATCTTCTGATGACGGATTCGATCTATATCGGGTCCAACATCACCTTTGATAACCTCTCGCCCGTCTCCACCTATCTGGGCAAACCGGGCGACCCGGACAAAGGCGGGCTTGAGATTGAAGAATACCGCCGCCGTCAGGCACAGTTCCGCCATGCCGAGGAATCCGCGCTCCATGACACGGCCTATTTCATCGACCGGGCAGAGCGGCTTTACGGCTACCCCCATTTCATCTGCGACACCGGCGGGTCGATCTGCGAATGGGTGGATGGGGATAACCCCGATGATGGGATCCTGAAGGATCTCGCCTCCCACTGCCTACTGATCCGGATTGAGGGCACGGACGCCCACACCCAGGAATTGATCCGCCGCTTTGACCGCGCACCAAAACCGATGTGCTATCAGCCGGAATTCCTGTCTGAAGCCTGGGCCGCCTATCTGGCCGAAACCGGCCAACTGGAAACTCAAGTCGACCCCGACAGCTTCATCCGCTGGACCTATGCCCGCGCGCTGGCCCACCGTGCGCCGCGTTATGCTGCCATGTCCAAATGGGGCGTAAGTGTCACCGCCGATGAAATGGCCGCCGTCGCGACCCCTCACGATTTCGAGATGCTGGTGTCCCGCGCCCTTGAGCGTCGTGCCAACACGAATATGTAAAGACGGCGCGCGACAAACGCCGTCCGAAAGAGTTCTCAATGCCCATCAAAATCCCCTCCGACCTGCCCGCCTACGACGTGCTGACGCGCGAAGGGGTCATGGTGATGAGCGACGATGACGCCTCCCGTCAGGATATCCGCCCGCTGCGCATTGGCCTTCTGAACCTGATGCCCAAGAAAATCCAAACGGAGAACCAGTTCGCCCGCCTCATCGGCGCCACGCCCTTGCAGATCGAACTGTCGCTCATCCGCATGTCCGAACACCGCACCAAGACCACCGCGGCCGAACATATGGAAAGCTTCTACCGTCCGTTCTCAGAGGTGGCCGCGACGGGTGAAAAATTCGACGGGTTGATCATCACCGGCGCGCCCATTGAACATCTCGATTTCGAAGAGGTGACCTATTGGGAGGAACTGACCCGCGTGTTCGACTGGACGCGCACCCATGTCCATTCCACCTTCGGCGTCTGCTGGGGCGGGATGGCAATGATCAACTACTTCCACGGCGTGCCCAAACACATGCTGGATCACAAGGCCTTTGGCTGCTTCCGCCACCGCAACATGGCCCCGGCCTCCCCGTTTTTACGTGGGTTTTCAGATGATTGCGTGATCCCCGTCAGCCGCTGGACCGAAATGCGCCAGCCAGAGATCGCGGCAGCAAACGGCCTCACCACGCTGCTCAGCTCTGATGAGGTCGGCCCCTGTCTGGTGGAGGATCCCGCCCATCGGGCGCTCTATATTTTCAACCACCTCGAATATGACAGCGACACGCTGAAACAGGAATATGACCGCGACGTGGACGCAGGCACGCCCATCAACGTGCCCGGCAACTACTACCCAGAAAATGACCCCGCCCGTGCGCCGCAGAACCGTTGGCGATCCCACGCTCATTTGCTCTACGGCAATTGGGTGAATGAAATCTATCAATCGACGCCCTTCGACGCCCGTGCCATTGGTGCTTAGGGTGGTTCTTAAAATCCTCCTTATCACCGCGCTGACCCTCGCTCTTTTTTGGGCGTTGGTCCTGTTGCTGGCCGCGCGCAATGAGGCCCGGTATGAGGCCGCCTATCCGCCGGAAGGTCAGTTCCTGACTGTGGATGACACCCGCGTGCACTACGTGGTGATGGGAGAGGGGCCCGACCTCGTGCTCCTCCACGGCTCCTCGGGCATGACCCGCGACATGACCTACCGCCTCGCCCCGGCACTGGCAGACCGCTTTCGCGTCATCGTGTTTGACCGCCCCGGGCTGGGCTATTCTGACCCTGTAACGCCGGGCGGCACCAGCCTCGCAGATCAGGCCGCCGTGCTCGCGGCCGCTGCCCGCCAGTTGGGCGCCGAAAAGCCACTGATCGCGGGCCATTCCTATGGCGGCGCTGTGGCACTGGCCTGGGCCGTGAACCACCCAGATCAGATCTCGGGTCTCGTCACCCTGTCGGCTGCATCGCACCCGTGGGACACCGGGCTCACCACCTATTACAAGATCCTCTCCCACCCCGTGCTGGGCCGCATCGTAATCCCGATGATCACGGCCTTCGTGGGTCAGGGCGTTATCCTCGACCAACTCGAAGCCGTCTTCGCGCCTTTCCCCGTCCCCGATGGCTATGCCGCCCATTTCGGGCCTGAAATGACCGTCCGCCGTGGCGCGATGCACGCCAACGCCCAACAACGCCGCAACCTGCTGGATGAGGTCACCGCGCTGGCCCCCCGCTATTCCGAGATCACCGTGCCCACCACCATCCTGCACGGCGCAGATGACACCGCCGTGGGCCTTCATATCCATTCCGAGCCCCTCCACGCCGCCATCGCGGG
>JBCCAJ010000204.1:0-5480 GCA_039814845.1 Pseudomonadota bacterium
ATTGCAGGCCGCATCATGTCCTTCGCAGGCCTGCGGTATTACCAGCTGACCACCGATGGCGGACGGACGAAGTTCCTGTCCGACTGTCAGGAAAAGATCAACACATTCACCACGCCCTTGGTGTTTTTCACTCTTGAAATCAATCGGTTAGACGACGCTGCGCTCGACTCGATGCTGGCCGACAACGCGCGGCTTGCTCGCTACAAACCCGTCCTCGACCGCATCCGCGCTATGAAACCCCACCAGCTGTCTGACGAGTTGGAAAAGTTCCTCCACGACCTCGGCGTGGTGGGCGATGCCTGGGAACGGCTCTTCGATGAAACCATCGCAGGCCTGACCTTTGAGGTGGATGGCGAGGTGCAAGGCCTTGAATCCACACTGAACTATCTGACCGAACAGGACCGCTCCAAGCGTGAGGCCGCCGCCCACGAACTGGCCCGCGTGTTCGGTGAAAACATCCGCATCTTCTCCCGCGTGCACAATACAGGCGCCAAGGAAAAAGAGGTGTTGGACCGCTGGCGCAACATGCCCTCAGCGCAGGCCGCGCGGCACCTGTCCAACCACGTAGAGGCCGAGGTCGTCGACGCCCTGCGCGACGCCGTGGTGGCCGCCTACCCCAAGCTAAGCCACAGATATTATGAGCTTAAACGCAAATGGCTGGGCCTTGATAAAATGCAGGTCTGGGACCGCAACGCGCCTCTGCCTATGGAAGAAACCCGCACCGTCGACTGGCCCACGGCCCAGACAATGGTGATGGATGCCTATTCCGCGTTTGACCCCCGTATGGGCGAATTGGCCGAACCCTTTTTCACCAAAGGCTGGATCGACGCGGGCGTCAAACCCGGTAAGGCCCCCGGGGCCTTTGCGCATCCCACGGTCACGGACGTGCACCCATATGTCATGCTCAACTACCTGGGAAAACCCCGCGATGTCATGACCTTAGCCCATGAACTTGGCCACGGCGTGCATCAGGTTCTGGCCGCCGATCAGGGTGAGCTGCTCTCCTCCACCCCTCTGACTCTCGCCGAAACGGCCTCCGTTTTTGGCGAAATGCTCACCTTCCAAAAGATGCTCGACAACGCCACCTCTGACACCGAACGCAAGGTCCTTCTGGCCGGCAAAGTTGAGGACATGATCAACACCGTCGTCCGCCAGATCGCCTTTTATGACTTCGAATGCAAACTCCACGCCGCCCGACGCGAAGGCGAACTGACCCCCGAAGACATCGGCGCGCTGTGGATGTCGGTGCAGGGTGAAAGCCTTGGTCCTGCGTTTGAATTCATGGAGGGCTATGAAACCTTCTGGGCCTATGTACCGCATTTCGTCCATTCCCCCTTCTACGTCTATGCCTATGCCTTTGGCGACGGGCTCGTGAACGCGCTTTATGCGGTCTACGAGGAAAATCCCGACGGGTTCCAGGAGAAGTATTTCGAGATGCTGCGCGCGGGCGGGTCCAAGCACCACAAGGAGCTGCTGGCCCCCTTCGGACTGGATGCCTCTGACCCTGCGTTCTGGGACAAAGGTCTCAGCATGATATCGCGTTTCATTGACGAACTGGAGGCGATGGAAGGCTAACGCCGCAAGCGGGGCGGCGCCTCCTCCTACGGTTCAGTCAGCACCATATACTCACGGAAATTGGCCGCCCCGCCGGCGGCCTGATCAATCATGCCTTTGAGCACCTTGATCGCCACGGGCGAGGTGACGGGCACGGAGTGATCCAGCGCGCGCCCGTCGGATAGGTCCGTGAAGTCAAGCACTTGCACGTCCAACCCATCAAGCTGTTCATGGCTGTCGATCACCCCAAGGCGCGGCTTGAACCCGGTCAAAAGCGATGAGAAGGTGAGCGCGCGATCCTGCCGGGAGACGAACACAAGGAACGGATCAGGCAGGGTTCCGATGGCGCGCGCTTGCTGGCGGAAGACATCCGGGTCGATATCGGGCGACATCAGTACCACTGATGACACCCGGTTCAGCATCGCCCGATTGCCGCGCAACGCCGCTTGCCGCAGGGTTTCCATCACCAATTGCGCGCCCATGGAATGACCCAGAATGTGAACCGTTCCGCCCGACTGCACCGTCAGGGCGTTCAGCACGGCTTCAAAATCATCGCGAGAATAGAGCACGCTGTCGCGATCATAAGCATAGCCGCGAATGTCACCCGCCGAGGGCCAGGAATACACCACCCCGTTATGGGCCAAACCGAAATCCGTCCGGATCTGGGCAAAACGATAGACCGCGTCCGAGAATGTCACATTGTAGCCATGCACATAGACAAGCGTTTCGCGCGTCGGCCGTTCGGCCCGCATGGCAGAGATCATCTTGGGCGCGTCGCGATAGACCCGGCTGTCAGTCATCACAAAATCTGTGGCCGCATTCGGGGCGCCATCAGGCCATTCGATGTTACCCGGCGAATGGGTCGGCGGGATAGACACATCCAGGCTGAGGAAATTCAGTCCCTCAGGCCGTTCCTCACCAAAAATGGGTCCAAGGTTAGACAGTTCCAATTCTGTCGCCACGAAGATGCGTTCGGTCGTGGCACTGGGATCACCTGCTCCGAACTGCGCGACATTGCTTGGCGCGCAGGCACCCAGTAGCAGCGCGAAAAGCACCAGCAGAGGGCGAGGATCAATCAGGATGCACATCTTGGAAGCCTGCATATGGGCACGGGAACTCTTCGCATCTCTAGGACAATCTGAAGAGATCGCAAAGCCTTTTGCAAAACCCTTAGTGCCGATCCCCGCTTTCGCGATTTTGCGCCCCGATCCATAGCGCGGCAAAGCGGATCAGATCGTCATAGCCACAAAGCCGCACATCGGCCGCCCCTAGCGTGCCACGCATGACGTGCCCTGTGTCTTCGAACGCGTCTCCGGCCGCCGGGAAAAGACGGCCCAGATCATCGGCAACGTCGGGCGTCTCTTGCCACGGCGCATCGCCCTGACCGGTTTTGAACCGACGTGTTTTGGTGCGTTTTGGCACGGCATAATCCTCAGCCGTATGAAGTGGGGTGCAACGGTTCCACCCAACACCAATCAGCAGGATTTTCATGCCCGCCCTGTCCCTCATCCGCCCGAAAGGGGACGCGGGCCCCATTGCCCAAGGCGCATCATGGGGCGCGATCAGATCATCTGCATCATGGCCATTGAGGCACACGGATGTGGTGGCATGAGCGCTGCGTCGCGTGCCGGGCCATGTGCGGAACGTCTCTGCGAGGATACCCATGCCCGCCGTGGGCGATGTGGCCGCGTCATAGCCCGTGACCTGATGTTCAATGCGGGCAATCTCTGCGTCAGTCAGGGTCGCACGATCCATGTGAGCCGGAAAACAGGCATCGTCAGAAAAGCCCGGCATGCCCAAGAGGCCAGTGTCACCGATAACCGTTTGAAGCGCCTCAATTAAAGTCTCCGCCCCGCCATCGACCGACCCGATGGCTCGCATGGAGGCATGAACCCAAAGGCCATCGCCCTCGGAAAGGCCAAGCCTCCGGAGGTCGTTGATTAAGCTGTCCTTGTCATGTGCCATAGTCAGAGAATACGGCGACGCGCACGCGCCTCAACACGAAAAGGGCCCGCCTGTTGTGGCGAGCCCCCATGTTTACAGTCAAAACCTGTCCCGATCAGGCGCTGGTCAGCATACCCTTTTCCGAAGCCAGGCTGCGCATGCGCTTTTGCAGCTTTTCGAACGCGCGTACTTCAATCTGACGGATGCGTTCGCGGCTGACATCGTACTGACCGCTCAGGTCTTCAAGCGTGATGGTGTTTTCACTGAGGCGCCGCTGGGTCAGGATGTCCTTTTCGCGATCATTCAGCACATCCATCGCCTCAGCCAGAAGCGAGCGGCGGGCATCCAGTTCGTCCTTGGCCTCGTAATCACCTGCTTGGTCGGCGTCTTCATCCTCCAGCCAATCCTGCCACTGCATGGCGCTGTCTTCATCGGATCCGACCGTAGCGTTCAGCGATGCATCCCCGCCCGACATCCGCCGGTTCATGGAGATCACTTCTTTCTCCGTCACGCCCAGATCGTGGGCGATGCGCGCCACGTTTTCAGGGCGCATATCGCCTTCTTCCAAAGCGCCGATGCGGTTTTTGGCCTTGCGCAGGTTGAAGAACAGTTTCTTCTGCGCGCTTGTCGTGCCCAGTTTCACCATCGACCAGCTGCGCAGGATGTATTCCTGAATGCTGGCACGGATCCACCACATCGCATAGGTCGCAAGACGGAAGCCTTTTTCAGGGTCAAACCGTTTCACAGCCTGCATGAGGCCTACATTCGCCTCAGAGATCACTTCGGCCTGGGGCAGGCCATAGCCGCGATAGCCCATTGCAATCTTGGCCGCCAGACGCAGGTGGCTGGTAACCATCTGATGCGCGGCTTCGGTATCCTGTTTTTCGACCCAGCTTTTAGCCAGCATGTATTCCTGTTCCGGCTCCAGCAGTGGGAACTTGCGAATTTCCTGAAGGTAGCGGTTCAGGCCGCCTTCAGGCGTCGGTGCGGGGAGATTTGCGTAATTTGCCATACTGTCCGTGTCCTCCGTGATGCAGCGCTAATGTATATGCGCTTAACATTGAAAATAGGGTCGCATTGCGTGGTTTTCAAGCTGGGTGACCCAAAACGTTTAACAGCAGGTAAACCGGTGGGGTGGTGGGTTCCAGATGTGTGACATTGGGTTCACGCGACTGTGCGAGGTGTTTCATTGGAGCGCAACATAGCGCCTCAGCCTGGCCCCGGCCTGGCCCCAGTCTGTTGATCTGACCTGGGATCACCTGCGCTTTAATGTCGAGCTACCGCACCCCATCCGAGCGACGCCCTCACAGCCAATTCGACAGACCCTGACGGAGGCCCCCTCTCAACGATTGGGACACAATCGCCTGCCGGGCGGCGGGCTATGCGCTTGATTCCGCGCTAAGATGGCGCAGAAGTTCGGCCATATCCTCGGGCATCTCAGCCTCGAACCGCATCACTTGCCCGCTCACCGGATGCTCAAACCCCAGAACCCGCGCGTGCAGGGCCTGACGTGAAAACCCGGCAATCAGATCCACCGCCGCGGGCTCAAGCGCCCCCAACTTGATCTTTCGCTTCCCGCCATACACCGGATCGCCAATCAACCCATGGCCGATATGCGCCATATGCACCCGGATCTGATGGGTTCGCCCGGTCTCCAACCGGCACTCCACCAGCGACGCCACAGGCGGCGCGCCAAACCCCTGCCGAACACGCACCCGCGTCACAGCATGGCGGCCGCCATTGAACAGAACCGCCTGTTTCTGACGATCTGTTTTGTGCCGAGCGAGCTGCGTGGTAATTTTGACAATATTACCGGGCTCCGACGACACGCCCTTCAACCCGCGCAGCCTTGGGTCGCCCACATCTGGCGCGCCATAGGCCACAGCGGCATAAACGCGATCCACGCTGTGTTTCTCAAACTGTTCCGCCAGCCCGTGATGGGCGCGATCGCTTTTGGCAACGACCAACAGCCCGCTGGTGTC
>JBCCAJ010000342.1:0-3823 GCA_039814845.1 Pseudomonadota bacterium
ACATCATGGCGCGGCATTTGCGCGGCAGGTCAGCGACTGGTTCATGCACACGGATATCCGCCCCTCCGGCGGGCCGCAGCGGGCGGGTCTTTTGGATCGCGTTGGCACCAAGAACCCCGCAATTCTGGATGCGGTGGAGGCAATGGAAGGGCATGTGGCCGAACCCCTGACTCTGGAACGTCTCGCAGACATGGCACGGGTCAGCCCGCGACAGCTGAACCGGCTCTTCACCGAAAAACTGGGCCGCCCGACCATGCGCTATTACCGGGAACTCAGACTGGACAAAGCACAAAGCCTTTTGCGAAACTCCCCCCTGAGCCTAACAGAGATCGCGCTGGCCACCGGGTTTGCCAATTCATCGCATTTCTCACGGGCCTACACGGCGAAATTTGGCAAACCCCCTTCGGCCTATCGCTGAGACAAGGAGATCCACAATGCACCTTCTGGTTCTGCAACATGAACGCGTCGAACATCCCGGCGTTTTCCGTGATTTTCTGCGCCGCGACGAGCACACATGGGACGCGGTGGAACTGGATGAGGGCGAAAGCCTGCCAAGCCTTGATGGCTATGACGCGCTGTGGGTCATGGGCGGGCCGATGGATGTCTGGCAGGAGGAACAGCACCCTTGGCTGCGCGCCGAGAAAGCCATCATTCGGGAGGCTGTGCTGAACCGGGAGATGCCGTTTCTGGGCTTGTGCCTTGGGCATCAATTGCTGGCGGAGGCCTTGGGCGGCACGGTCGGGCCGTCAAAAATCCCCGAGATCGGGGTCTTGGACGTGAACATCACCGATGGCGGCGCGCTCTTTAAAGGCATGCCCACGACCATAGAAAGCCTGCAATGGCACTCAGCAGAGGTCACCCAAATGCCCAAAGGCGCGCAAGTTCTGGCGTCTTCCCCGGCATGTGCAGTGCAGGCGATGGCGTGGAAGGATCACGCCTATGGGCTTCAATTCCACATGGAGCTTGAGGCAGACACTGTCGCCAATTGGGCCGATATTCCCGAATATGCACAAGCCCTGGAGAAAGCCATGGGCGCAGGTGCGGTGGCGCGGCTTGAGGCGGAATGTGCAGAACGGATGAGCACGTTCAACGCCATGGCGGAACGGCTTTACAGGAATTGGATCAAAGCAACGTCGCATTGATAGCGCAGGCGTCATCATGCGTACTATCAGCAAAGGACAGTGCCTTAACCCTGCGCCCAGTCCTCTGATTGCATTTCGCGCAGGCGGCTGGCGGTGCGTTCGAATTCGAAGCTGCCCGCGCCTTCGACATAGAGGAATTCCGGTTCTGCCGCGGCCGAACAAATCAGACGCACGCGGGCCTCATAGAGCGCGTCAATCAGGGTGACAAAGCGTTTGGCCTCGTTGAAATTGTTCCGGCCCAGTTGGGGGATATCCTCTAACACCAGCACGCGGGCAGCCTTCGCCAGCGCGAGGTAATCGGCCGGGCCCAAAGGCTGACCGCAGAGATCGTAAAAGCTGGCCCGCGCGACGCCATTCTGGAAGGCAGGCAGCGTGACCTCACGTTTGTTGACGATCAGGGTGTGCGGGGCAGAGGTACCGCTCGTCAGGTCGTCCCAGATGTCTTTGATAGCGGCGCGGGCGGTTTGGTCATTGGGGGAAAAGTAGCTTTGCGCGCCAGCCAGACGATTTTGGCGGTAATCCGTCTCAGACACCATCTCATGCACAATCATCTGGTCCTTCAGAAGCTGAATGAACGGCAGAAAGAGCGCGCGGTTGAGCCCGTCTTTGTAAAGGTCGTCGGGAACCCGGTTCGACGTGGTGACCACTACAACGCCGGCAGTAAAGAGCGCTTCAAAAAGACGGCCCACGATCATGGCGTCAGTGATGTCGGTGATCTGCATTTCGTCAAAGGCCAGAAGGCGCACAGAGTCCGAAACCTGTTTCGCCACGGGCGCCAGCGCATCGACCTCACCCCTTTGCCGCGCGGCGTGCATGCCCGCGTGCATTTCCTGCATGAAGGCATGGAAATGGACACGGCGGTTGGGCACATCCAATGTGTCCACAAACATATCCATCAACATGGATTTCCCGCGCCCCACGCCGCCCCAAAGATACAGCCCTTTCGGCGCAGACTGCGCTGCGGCTTTGCGGAACCAACCAGATTTGGCGGGTTCGGAGAGACCCGAGGCGATGCGATCAAATTCCGGCATAACGGCCGTCTGAGCGTCGTCACGGGTCAACGAGCCATCGGCGACAAGGGCTTCATATCGTGCACTGGGCAAAGTCATTCGCTCGCCATAGCCTGACTTCTCCCAAGAGGAAAGCAGCCGGGCCTCCTTCGCATAAGCCACCCTTAAGTGACACATCACGATTTCCCGTTTGACGGAACTGGGTCTGCCGGTAGGGTGACGTGGTCTTTTCAAGGAACGCGACTTGCCCAAATCCCAATCCATGTTCACCCCGGTTTTGATCGCTGGGTGCGTGATCCTGATCGTGTCCTTCGGCATCCGGTCTGCTTTTGGCCTGTTCCAGATCCCGATTGCGGAGGAGTTCGGGTGGCTTCGCGTCGAATACTCCATGGCCATCGCCATTCAGAACCTCGCCTGGGGCATCGGGCAACCGATCTTTGGGGCGATTGCGGAAAAGATCGGGGACAGGAAAGCCATCGTGATGGGTGCGGTGCTTTACGCCTTGGGGCTGGTGCTGTCGTCCTATGCCGTCACGCCAGGCGGGCATCAGGCGCTATCGCTGCTGGTGGGGTTTGGCATTGCTGGAACCGGGTTCGGGGTGATCCTGGCCATTGTGGGCCGCGCCAGTTCCGATGAGAACCGTTCCATGAGCCTTGCCATCGCATCGGCGTCCGGGTCTGGCGGGCAAATCCTAGGGCCGCCCATCGCTGAGGCGCTTTTGGCCGCGATGCCTTGGCAAAGCGTCTTCCTGATTTGCGCAGTCGCGATCCTTGCAGTCTTGTTTCTCATGCCCTTCATGCGATCCCCCACGCCCGCCAGTTCTGCGGAACTGGAAGAAAGCATGGGCGCGATTCTAACCAAAGCCTTCCGTGACCCAACCTACACGCTCATCTTTCTAGGCTTCTTCGCCTGCGGCTATCAGGTCGCCTTCATCAGCGCCCATTTCCCGGCCTTCATCACAGAGGTGTGCGGCCCCATCGCGCCGGGCGGGTTCCTCGATGGGATGGGGGTGTCGACCACCTCCGCCTTGGGCGCGCTGTCATTGGCGTTGATCGGGTTTGCGAATATCGGAGGCACGCTTTACGCGGGCTATCTGGGCAAACGGTACTCCAAGAAATACCTGCTGGCGGGCGTTTATGCGGCGCGGACGGTGGTTGCGTCGATCTTCATTCTGCTGCCGATGACGCCCACCAGCGTGATCATCTTTTCCGTCGCCATGGGGTCTTTGTGGCTGGCGACAATCCCACTCACCTCAGGCCTGATCGCGCATATTTACGGGATCCGCTACATGGGCACGCTTTATGGGATCGTGTTTTTGAGCCATCAGCTTGGCAGTTTCCTGGGCGTGTGGCTTGGTGGGCGGCTTTATGATCTTTACGGCAGCTACACCGCTGTATGGTGGATCGGCGTGGCAATTGGGGCGTTTTCAGCGGTGATTCATCTGCCCATTCGGGAGCGACCTTTGACGGCGCAAGCGGCCTAAACCACCGCCTGCGTATCAAGCCCTTCTTCAGACAGCCCCTCAAGGCGCGGCATTAGGCCAAGCAGTTCCTGCGTGTAAGGATGCTGCGGATTAGCGAAGAGCGCCTCTGTCTCCTGCACCTCCACCAATTGGCCTTGTTTCATCACGCCCACGCGGTTGCACATTTGGCGGACCACCGGCAGGTCGTG
>JBCCAJ010000401.1:0-3178 GCA_039814845.1 Pseudomonadota bacterium
GATTGTGAACGTGAACGGCGGCGCGATTGCCATCGGTCACCCGATCGGCGCCTCGGGCTGCCGTGTGCTGAACACGCTTCTCTTTGAAATGAAGCGCCGCGACGCCAAGAAAGGCCTCGCCACACTCTGCATCGGCGGCGGTATGGGCGTCGCAATGTGCGTCGAGCGGTAAGAACGAAACGCAAGGGGGCTTTGCCCCCTCACACTCCCCCAGGATATTTTCAGCAAAAAGAAAGGCTGGCCTGGGGTCACTTAAAGAATTGAAGGAGAAGACACATGGGACGAGTTGCACTTGTAACGGGCGGAAGCCGGGGGATTGGCGAAGCCATCTCCAAAGACCTGAAGGCCAAGGGCTATGCCGTCGCCGCCACCTATGCCGGTAACGATGAAGCCGCCGCGAAATTCACCGCCGACACCGGCATCAAAACCTACAAGTGGAATGTGGGCGACTATGAGAGTTCCGCAGCTGGTATCGCGCAGGTGGAGGCTGATTTGGGGCCGATCGACGTGGTTGTCGCCAACGCAGGCATCACCCGTGATGCACCTTTCCATAAGATGACCCCCGAGCAGTGGCATCAAGTGATCGACACCAACCTGACTGGCGTTTTCAACACCGTCCATCCTGTCTGGCCCGGCATGCGGGAACGCAAGTTTGGCCGTGTCATCGTGATCAGCTCTATCAACGGCCAGAAAGGTCAGTTTGGGCAGGTCAACTATGCCGCTACCAAGGCTGGTGACCTGGGCATTGTGAAAAGCCTCGCTCATGAAGGCGCGCGCGCGGGCATTACGGCCAACGCTGTTTGCCCTGGCTACATCGGCACCGAGATGGTTCGCGCGATCCCCGAAGAGGTGCTCAACACCAAAATCATTCCGCAGATCCCCGCAGGGCGTTTGGGCGAACCCGAAGAGATCGCGCGCTGCGTGTCCTTCCTTGCCTCTAACGACGCGGGCTTCATCAACGGATCCACCATTTCAGCCAACGGCGCGCAGTTCTTCGTCTGAACCCCGCCAACCCGAAGGAACACGTCATGAAAGATCACAGCGGCGATATCGACCCCGTAGAAAGTCAGGAATGGCAGGACGCCATCGAAGATGTCATCGAACGCGATGGTGCCAACCGCGCGCATTACCTGCTCGACAAAGCGGTGCAAACCGCCCGGGCCCATGGCGCGAACCTGCCGTTTTCAGCGAAGACGCCTTATCAGAACACGATCCCGGTGGATGATCAGTATGCCTTCCCCGGCGATTTGAAGATGGAATGGCGCATCCGGACGATCAACAGATGGAACGCCATGGCCACCGTTGTTCGGCGTAACAAGGTGAGTAGTGAGTACGGTGGCCACATTGCATCCTTTGCCTCTTCGGCGGTGATGTATGATGTGGGGCTGAACCATTTCTGGCGATCCAAATCCGCTATCCATGGCGGGGATCTGGTGTTCTTCCAGGGCCATGTGATCCCGGGCATTTATGCGCGGTCCTTCATGGAAGGGCGCATTTCCGAGGAGCAGTTGGAGAACTTCCGCTCCGAGGTGTCGGGCGAGGGGCTGTCTTCATACCCACACCCGTGGCTGATGCCTGACTACTGGCAGTTCCCAACCGTCAGCATGGGGCTTGGCCCGCTGATGGCGATCTATCAGGCGCGATTCATGAAATACATGAACAACCGTGGCCTTATCGACATGGCAGACCGCAAGGTCTGGTGCTTCCTCGGTGATGGTGAAATGGATGAGCCCGAAAGCCGGGGCGCGATTGATCTGGCGGTTCGTGAAGGGCTCGACAATTTGATCTTCGTGATCAACTGCAACCTTCAGCGACTGGACGGACCCGTACGGGGCAACGGCAAGATCGTGCAGGAGCTTGAGGGCGATTTTCGCGGTGCCGGTTGGAACGTCTATAAGCTGCTTTGGGGCAAGGGCTGGGATCAGCTTTTGGAAAAAGACACCTCAGGGCGGTTGCGTCAGCTGATGGATGAAACCGTCGATGGCGATTACCAGACGTTCAAATCAAAAGACGGCGCTTACATTCGCAAACATTTCTTCGGGCGGTATCCTGAGACAGCCGCACTGATTGAGGATTGGACGGACGACCAGATCTGGTCGCTGAGCCGTGGAGGCCATGACCCGGAAAAGGTCTACACCGTCTTCAAGAAAGCGACTGAGGCGGCGGGCAAACCCACGTGTCTTCTGGTCAAGACCGTCAAAGGTTACGGCATGGGCAGCGCGGGTGAGGGGCAGAACACCACCCACCAGCAAAAGAAAATGGCTGAAGATCAGCTGCGTGCCTTCCGGGATCGTTTCGACATTCCGGTGTCTGACGCAGATCTGCCCAAAGCACCCTTTGTGGAGCTGAACAACGCGAAGAAAGCCTATCTGGAGGATAAGCGCAAGGCGCTTGGCGGGGCCTTCCCCAAACGCTTCTCTGATGCGCCGTCTCTGAAGGTACCACCGCTTGAGAAGTTTGAAACGCAGCTCAAAGGCACCGGAGATCGCGAGATTTCCACCACCATGGCCTTTGTCCGCGTGCTAACGACGCTTCTTCGAGACAAGGAAATTGGCAAACAGGTCGTCCCCATCGTGCCGGATGAAAGCCGCACCTTCGGAATGGAGGGGCTCTTCCGGTCGGTGGGGATCTACAACCCGCTGGGCCAGAACTACACGCCCGAAGATGCCGATCAGATGATGTTCTACAAGGAAAGCGAAACCGGTCAGGTTTTGCAAGAAGGCATCAATGAAGCCGGTGCCATGGCCGATTGGATCGCGGCTGCGACGTCGTACTCCAACCATGGCGTGCCGATGATCCCGTTCTTCATCTACTATTCAATGTTCGGCTTCCAGCGCATCGGTGATCTGGCTTGGGCCGCAGGCGACAGCCGTGCGCGGGGCTTCATGCTGGGTGGCACGGCGGGGCGCACGACGCTCAACGGTGAGGGCCTGCAGCATGAGGACGGGCACAGCCATATCCTCGCAGGCACAATCCCGAACTGCGTGAGCTACGATCCTACGTTCCAATACGAAGTCGCGGTGATCATCCGCCACGGATTGCAACGGATGTATGCGGATCAGGAGGACGTGTATTTCTATCTCACGCTGATGAACGAAAACTATGCCCATCCGGATATGCCCATGGGCGTGGAGGAGGACATCACTCGCGGGCTTTACCGGCTGAAAAAGGTCGCCAA
>JBCCAJ010000092.1:0-8433 GCA_039814845.1 Pseudomonadota bacterium
CATCAAACGCTTCTGCGCGCGGCGTCACGAGGGGGTGCCGCCCAAGGGCAGCTTCCTCGATGAGCTGATGATCAAACACGGCATCGACCCCACGCTCACCCCCATCCAAGACCAAAAAGACAGGTCCATCGTCGCGTGAAAGGGGCAGGTTCAGACATCTTGGCGCCCGAGGTGCCGGATCTTTTTCATGCATCAGATCGCGTGCGGGCCACGGCCTTGCCGGGGTCAGAGAAGCGGCTTGTGGTGTCTTTCACCGGCGTGGGCCGTCGCAAGGCAAACAAGCAGCCCGAAGAGTTCGTTGAAGCCAGCCAGATGGCCGGGCGCAATCATGTCCTTTTCGTCGCCGATCGTTTGCGCAGTTGGTATAACGCGCCAGGGATTTTTGAGGAAATCGTGGATCTGGTCCAAAGCTATAAGCGCACGCACAAGATCACAGAGGTGATGACGCTGGGTGAGGGGATGGGCGGGTATGGTGCGATCCACTTTGCCCGCGCCTTGGGGGCACAAAGCAGCATGTCGTTTTCCGCCCAATTTTCCGTCGATCCCAAAGTGGTGCCGGAGGAAGAGCGCTGGATGAGTTATCGCGACAAGATCAGTCATTTCACGCGGCCCTCGCTGGGCAGTGTCCTCAGCGACGATTGCACCTACTACGTTGTGCATTCTGACAGTGACCGCGACAAACCGCATTGGAGCCGGTTTCCCGTCGCGGAGCAGGTTGATCACTATCTGGTGGATGGTGGTGAGCATGCGCTGAGCCGAAAAATGGCTGCAGCCGACAAGCTGAACGCCATTGTCCATTGCGGTATCCTTGGCCGCCCCGTGGCGTTCAAACGCCGGCTCAAAGAAGTGTTCAAAAATCAGCGCAAGCTGGAGCAGGAATAGTCAAGCCTGTGTCAGGCTCGGCGTGGCACGGGATTGGAGGTCGTGGCGGGTTTGCCCTCGTGGGCCAAAACCTTGCGCATCATCAGGCGGCCATAGCTGTCATTTGCGTGGTAGGGATCTTCGCCGCCCTTGGCATATTTGGGCTTGAGAAAGCCGTCGGCATCGTCTGTCCCACCGGGAGGTGTGACAAGTGAGATACCGCGATCCGACAGCCAGTCTGCAAATAGTGTCCGAGAGCGGCTGTCGATGGCCAGTATGGTTTCGGGCGGCAGCTTCAGTTCGGTTGTTTCGGGATTAGGCCGCACGGGCCAGGGCGCGGAGATCACGAAGGGGCGCACACCCGTTTCGATCAACTGGTCAAAAAAGGCGCGAATGTGCTTTTGATCTTCGTCTACGATCCGGTCAAAAAGCGCCTCTGAAATCGGCGTCTTGTCGGTTTGGCCCAGCCAGGATGGTGCTGCCGTTTCCCACATATCGCTGCGCAGAATGCGGTAGTTGTGATTGCCCAGACAAATGCCCCAACGGTGCTCTGGCTCAAAAGTAGAGACATCAAAGAACTGTTTGAGTTTCTTCCGAAAGCGCCGATTGGTCAGAACGACCTTGCCATCTTCAATGGCGCTGAAAGGTTCGGCTTCGTTGTCCGCCGTGCCCAGCGGAAAGACGACCATCGGATCGGCACCTTCCTCTTTTTCAAGCGCGATGGCGCCTGCGCGCAAGGCCCGTGTGTGGGAATTGCCGCAAATATAAAGTGTCATGAAGAGAACATCTCGAGGATTTCCTCATCGCAATGCACGTCGGCGGCCACAGCGACTTTTGGTGCATCGGACAGAGTTTGCTGGTCAATCCCGGCATCCCCTTGGGCGCGGAAAAAGATATCCATGACACGCGCCACGCCTTCTGCCGCCACATCGCGCATGTCAGGCCGGTAAAACGCCCCGCGCATCGGGTGGGACGCGACGAGTTCGTAGGACGGGAAGTAATCGACGAAATTGTGCTCCATCATCAATTCACCACAAACCGCGCGCAGCACGGATTTGGAATAGACGGTGGCGGGCAGCACATGTTGATCGGTGGCCGTGGCCTTCAGCGGTACAGGCGAGACAGTGAAGAGGAACTTCATATCCGGGTTATGTTCATGGGCAAAACGGATGAAGGTTTTCGTATCGCGCAGCACCTCTGCAAAGCGGAAATTTTTGAAGGCATAGACGGAGGGATCAAATTCGCCTGCAATTGTACCCGGGCAGGTGGGCAGAACGGCGCGATCGGTGGTATTTTCCCAAGCCTCGGTCAGGCCGAAGGTGAAAACGAAGACATCTGTCTGCTCAAGCATCGCCTTCACGCAGTTCAGGTGATGGTCGCGTTCAAGAAGGCACTCTGCCTTGGTGGCAAAGCCGCCCTTTTGAATGCTCGGGCGGAAGGGATCGTAAAATCGACCGCCATTTTCCCAGACTTTGTCGGCGGGGGTGAAGCGGTCATAGGCGCGGGCGAAAAGCTGGATCAGTTGTCGAACGGAATAGATATTGCCATAGCGGGCGGAATAGTGCCCGTAGCCGAACTCATCCGCTGTCTCTTCGTCAACCAAAGAGGGTGCGGGTTCGAAATCCATGAAGTTGTAGCCGCGCAAGCGGAACTGACGTGCGATATGCTGGGCAAAGCAGCTGCCGGCCGCAGAGATGCGCATATCCTTGGTGATCTCAAAGCGTGGCTCGTAGACGCCGTCCATTTCCATGGGCGAAAACTCGGACACCGCGGTGTTCCAGAACGCGCTGGGGGGTTGCGATACGTAAGGGTTTTGCATCGGCGTGCGCTTGGCGCTGTTGGGCCGGGGTTTTGGCCGTTTCGTGGCGACGCTGCGTTTCGACGTCTGAGACATGGTTAACCACCCGCTTCGGTTCGCGCCCCCACGCAAATCAGGGTCTTGATGTGTCCCAAATGTGGCAGAAATGTGGCCTGCGGCATTTGGAGACGCGTCAGAGGGCAAACTTGGTAAAAAATCCTGATCAGTGACCTTAATTCCCTCAAAAAGATAGGATTGTTTCTGAAATTTACACCTGCTTGCCCTAAGCAAAATCAAAAAAAGGGCGGCCCGAAGACCGCCCCGTTGGCTGTGTTAACCAAAGTCTTTTACGGCAAAATCACCGCGTCGATCACGTGGATCACGCCGTTGGAGGCTTCCACATCAGCTGCGACCACATTGGCGCCATTCACGGTCACACCGCCTTCGGTGCCGATGGTGACATCGCTGCCCTGTACTGTGGTGGCGGTCATGCCATCAGACAGGTCCGTGGACATTACTTTGCCCGGTACGACGTGGTACGTCAGGATCGATACCAGCTGATCTTTGTTTTCCGGCTGAAGCAGGCTGTCGACCGTGCCTTTGGGCAGCGCTGCGAAAGCTTCATCAGTGGGAGCAAACACAGTGAACGGGCCTTCGCCCTTCAGCGTGTCTACCAGACCTGCGGCCTGAACTGCGGCGACCAGCGTGCCGAAGGAACCGGCTGCAACAGCGGTATCTACGATATCGGCATCCTGCGCCATGGCGGGCACAGAGGTGGACATCAGGGCTGCGGCCGACAGGGCCAGGTAAGTTCTGCGAAGCATGTTATTTCTCCTTGTCTCGCGTGTTTATTGGGAATGCGTATTCCGCACTCAGATCATCTACGCGGTGAAGTACCATCCGGTTCAGCTTGCGCTGTGAGATTATTTTCTGGATTACAAAGCCTTTTGGGCTAAGCGGGGGTACCACCGGCATTCAACTCAAACAAATGTGAAGATAGGGCGCTTCGCTGTGAAGACTATTGCAATCTTCGCCGGGCATATGCTGGTAAGGGCGGTGTTACGGACCCAACGTCTTCGTGATCGGGGTTGTTTTGCGGCCAAAGCTGGCGAAATCTACCAGTAGCTAAAACACAGCCGACCTAAAGGGATCCCCAACCATGGCCTATCGCTGGAAGAACACGCTCACGGATAATGACGTTACGCCAGAGCATCTTTATCTGAACCGCCGCCATGTGATCGGGGCGGCGATTGCCGGTTTGGCATTGTCGGGTCTTGGCACATCCGCGCGCGCCGAAGAGGAGCTGAAACCGACGTCTTGGGATGACATCACCAGCTACAATAACTTCTATGAGTTCGGCACAGGCAAAGATGACCCCAAGAAACACGCCCATATGCTGACCACTGATCCTTGGTCGGTGAAAATTGATGGTATGGTCGACAACCCCGGGGATTACGCGTTCGACGATATCATGTCGAAGATGGCAATTGAGGAACGTATCTACCGTTTCCGCTGTGTGGAACGTTGGGCGATGATTGTGCCTTGGAATGGGTTTGAGCTGGCTGATCTTTTGGAGTTGGCCGGTGTGCAATCGGGCGCGAAATACGTGGCGTTTGAGACAGCCATGCGCCCTGATGAAATGCCCGGCCTGCGCAGCCCGGTGATCGACTGGCCCTATGTCGAAGGCCTGCGCATGGATGAAGCGATGCACCCGCTTACGATGATTGCGACCGGTATTTACGGCAAAGACATCCCTAACCAAAATGGCGCGCCCCTGCGCCTCGTGGTGCCGTGGAAGTATGGGTACAAGTCGATCAAGTCTATCGTGCGGATCACGCTGACGGATCAAGAACCGCCAACCGCTTGGAACAAGTACGCGCCGAACGAATACGGCTTCTATAGCAATGTGAACCCAAACCGCAGCCACCCCCGTTGGAGCCAGGAAGTGGAGCAACTGATCGGCACCGGACTCTTCGCCCGCAAGATCCCGACGAGGATGTTCAATGGCTATGAGGAAGAAGTGGCGAGCCTTTATGAGGGCATGGATCTCATCAAGAACCACTAAGATTTGAATGACGATACTCTTAGTCTGAGCGCGCTAGGGCCTGACGTGTACGTCGCGACAATGACACCATATCAACTGCACGATCGGTGGCCACTTCTATTTGTATCCCAAGGCCGATCGGAAAGAGCTTTGCCCAAGCCGCGAAGCGCGTGGCCAGTTCGTCAGCGTCACGCTGTGCATCCATATGGCCTGGATGGCGGGCCCTTTTTGTGAACCGGGCGATTGCGGTCTCAACCGGGCAAAGGCAGGTCACTTCAATCAACCTGTCATATGTGTCTGACAGCCATTCGGTCGGCGTGCCACTTTCCCCACTTTGCCCCAAAGGCCGCCAATGGGAGACCAAGACGACATTGCCCTGACGCCGCGCGGCTGACATGAATATTAGGTCGCTTTCCCGGCTGAGCGTTTTTCGGTGCTCCCAGGATGTAACGCCACGGCTGTCATAGAGGTCTTCGAGGAAGTCGTCTTTGTCGAGGAAGACGAAGCCCAGCTTTGTCGCAAGCTCCCGCGCTACAGTGGTTTTACCGCTCGCTGGCAGGCCGGTGACAATTATGCCTTTTTTCATTTGCCTGCCCCAAAGGTTTTGCAAGGCGAACGCGATGCGCTCTCAAATTGACCGTCTTGCGGGCCCTCGTAGTAGAGACTTGTTCGCCGCGTCAATCCATCAGGATCACCAGCGACGTTCTATGCCTGATTGGCGGAAATCGAGGCGTATCTGTCATTTCAGCCAATCCGTCTGCCCGATAAGCTCAAACCATCCGATTTCTTTTATGCTTGAACTGGGAGTACCTGAACCATGACTGAACTGAAACTTGCTGATTGTGTGAACGACACCTGCCCATGGTCTGGTGGGGACGTGTCCGCAGATTCATTGACTGTCTATCGCGGACAGGTCGTGGGGTTTTGCAAAACCGGCTGCCGCGACAAATTCGAAAAGGCGACGCAGCATTTTGATGCGTCCATCGACGTTCCAGCCTGAGGACAGATGCCGGGGGTGACCCCGGCTGACTTTTGATCACTGGACCCTTTCCCAAACACATGGCTTGACGGATCACGTCTCGTACGCCTTGCTGGAGAGATGAGGCGCCACAAGACCCTCACTGCGTGGCGCCCCTCCATTCAGCAAAAGGAGACTGCCATGTGCCACCCGATTATAATGGAATATGTGAAATCCAAAGCGCTGACCCGTCGCGAGATGTTTCGCGGGGCCGCCGCCGCAGGGGCCGCGATTGCGGCAACGACCGCGTTGGGATTCCGCCCGCTGATGGCGCAAACGCCCACGCGCGTCGTCGATGTCACCCACACGCTCACCCATGATTTCCCGACCTATTTCGGCGAACAGCAGTTTTTTGATGAAGACGTGTTCAACTACGCCGAACACAGCTTCAACCTCAAAACCCTGCGCGTGAATGAACATACCGGCACGCATATAGATGCGCCTCTGCACTTTACCGACGGTGGCACGTCAATTGACGAAGTGCCGGTCGACTCGCTTGTCTGTCCGCTGGCCATCGTCGACATCCGCGAAAAGGCGGACGCAGATGCAGACGCGCAAGTCACCCCGGATGATCTGACCGCATGGATCGCCGCCAATGGCCCGATCCCCGAAGGCGCTTGCGTTGCTCAAAATGCAGGCTGGCATCAACGCATGGGCACGCCCCGGTTCAGTAACGCAGACGCAGACGGCAAGATGCACTTCCCGGGTTTCCACGTCGAGGCCGTCAACATGCTTCTGGAAGAAACCGAGGCTGGCGGTATCGGTGTCGACACGCTGTCAATTGATTACGGCCTCTCGGCCGATTTCGCGACGCATTATCGATGGCTGCCTTCAAACCGTTGGGCGCTGGAAAACATGGCCAATCTTGATGATCTTCCTGCGACCGGTGCGACCTTGGTTGTGGGTGCGCCAAAACATGTGGGCGGCACAGGCGGCCCCTGCCGTTTGATCGCGTTGGTCTAGGCTTTGCCAGAAAAACATCCCCGGCCCCGTAGCAATCTACGTCGGGGCCGGTGTTGTTTCGGCGCTGTAACACTAAAAACATGTCTGTGAGAGAGATTGTCGGCGGGGGGGCAAGCGCCCTATCTTTGATGAAAGTCAAAGCAAGGACCGATCTAGCCAGATGTCGAAGCTTATCAACAAATCCCTGCGTCGTATTCCGGCATGGCTGATTTATCCGGTGGGGTTTGCCTACGCGGCTTGGCTCTTTTGGCTGGGGTTCAACGGGGATTTGGGCCCTAACCCGGTGGAGGCGCTAGAGCATGCCTACGGAGACACCGCTCTCTATATGCTCATCGCGGGCCTGGCCGTATCTCCGCTGCGGGACCATCTTAAGATCAACTTCATGAAATTTCGGCGCGCTATTGGGGTGACCTGTTTTTTCTTCGTGGTCGCGCATCTGGCCATCTGGGCTGTGCTTGATGTGCAGGCGCTCGATCGGATTTGGGCCGATATCGTGAAGCGCCCATATATAACTGTCGGCATGGCGGGGTTCATCCTGCTCCTGCCGCTGGCCATCACATCCAACAACTGGTCGGTTCGCAAGATGGGGGCGGCCTGGCGCAAGTTGCATCTGCTCGTTTATCCGGCGGCGCTGCTGGGGGCATTTCATTATGTAATGCTTGCCAAAGGTTGGCAGCTGAAGCCGCTGGTGCTTTTGGCCACCGTCGCAGCGCTCATCGCGTTGCGATTGCCCGCAGCCTTGCGCGGGTTGCGGACCCGGTCGATGGCGATGGCGCGGTCCTGATCTCAGGCTCTAGTCGTAATACGTTTCTTCCTGCGCGAAGTAGATGTTCGATACATTGCACACGTTCACCCGGATCGGGTGCCCTCTGAATTCGTGACCTGATGCGCTCAACCATCCGGCGCGCACATTCTGATGACATGTTGGCGGGGCGGATCGGAATTGAGCCGTGGCACCTTCACCCGGGGTCAGCGTGATGTCATGCCCCAACCAATCGCGGGTCCAGCCGTGGCCGTCATTTGTATAGAAGCCGGTGATCGTGAAACCCGGTGAGCTGTTGAAGATCCGGATATGCCCGTCCGCGCCTGTTCCCTCGGCATGTACAGGAAGTGGTCCCAGCGATGTCACGCAGGCTGCGTATAAGAGTGACTTTAAAGACGGCATGTTTTTCCTCCACCGGATGACGCGATGCTGATCATGGTCCACGATTGGGTGTGAAAAACAATGAAAATACGAATGAGCGCCAGGTGGATCGGCCAAGTGCACCGATTTTGGCCCGGGATTTCGTCGAATCCGGAACCGAGTCGCCTTCGATTCCCCGATTCACGGCCCTGAGTCTGCTCAAAAAGCGGGCTCAGCCAGCAGATTTGCGTAAAAGCGCTGCATTGGGCTCGAATTTTTCTTGCGCTGTGGAAAACTCTGACGCACGATCAGGTCCACAGACCCTTAAAAACAAGCGCTTTTCGGCAAAAAACAAAAAAATGCCGGAATGGCGAAAAAAGGGGTTGCGGGTGTGCGGATCAATCCGTAAATACGCCTTCACCGACGACGCACAGCGCGCCGCCGGGACGCCAAACGGGCCAAATGCTAACGCAGATGACAACGCGGCGGACAAAAAAATCGAGAGACACATGAGGCCGGGCGCGTCTAAAGTTACAGACGCATCCAGTTAATTTTGTCGCTCACGCTATTTGACATTGCGAGATACTGAAGAGATATGCGGGCGGTTTGGTCCATGCGACGAGACA
>JBCCAJ010000371.1:0-3511 GCA_039814845.1 Pseudomonadota bacterium
GCCTCGACATGGTGCTTGATTGCCGCTTTCTGCAGAACCCTTACTGGGATGAAACCCTGCGCGGCAAAGACGGGCGCGACAGCGCTGTGGCGGCCTATGTCGCTGCCGATCCCCGCTACGGCGATTTCCACGAAAAGGTCGTCGATCTGGCGCAGCTTTTGCTGCCCGCTTACGTCGATGCGGGCAAACCCTATCTCGCCATTGGCTTTGGCTGCACCGGCGGCCAGCATCGTAGCGTCGTGATGGCAGAAACGTTATCTCAGGCCCTTGCAGAAAAGGGCTGGCTCGTATCTATAAGGCACCGCGAGTTGGAGCGCGCGACGCAAACCGCCCCACATCCAGCAGAGGCCGACAGCCCCGCCAGAGCAGGAGACGTTAACCAGTGATCGGCATTGTGATAGTCGCCCATGGCGGTCTGGCCTGTGAATATGTGAAGGCCATCGAACATGTGGTTGGGCCCCAGAACGGCCTGCGCGGTATCCCGATTGAAAACGATTGCAACCGTGGCTCCAAACAGGATGAAATCTGCCGCGCCGCCAATGATGTCGATGAAGGCGACGGTGTGGTGATCGTGACCGATATCTTCGGTGGCTCGCCATCGAACCTGTCGCTCAAGGCCTGTCAGCCCGACAAACGGCGTATCATCTACGGGGCCAACCTGCCTATGCTGATCAAACTGGCCAAATCACGCCACATGGATGTTGCAGATGCCGCCAATGCGGCTATGGATGCAGGACGCAAATACATCAACAGCCACGTCGTCAACGCCGACTAGCCCTTCCTGAAACAGCAAAGCCGAAGTTCCATGACCGAGACGATTTCCCGGCAGTTGACCATCGTAAACGAAAAGGGCCTCCATGCCCGCGCGGCGGCCAAACTGGTGGAAGTGGCAGAAGGCTTTGACGCGCAGGCAGAGATTTCCCACGATGGGCAATCCAGCGGCGCAGACAGTATCATGGGCCTTTTGATGTTGGCAGCGTCCAAAGGAAAGACTATTGACGTGCGCGTCTGGGGGCCTGAGGGAGAGGCGCTCGCCGGGGCCATAGAAACACTGGTGGCCGACCGGTTCGGAGAAGAGATGTAACATCGCCCTCACGGGTGGCGATGCACGGGTGGGATTGAACCAGGTGGCGGATCAACAACAGGATCAGACCCAGTCAGAGGTCGGCGGCACGGGCGGCGGTTCGGTGAACTTCACCAAATATGACCGGCGGTCCCTCACCTATGCCAATTCCTTTGACGCACCGTTTACGTCCTTTTGCATCCGCACAATTGAATGGTTCACCGGCAAGATCGCCATCGTCAAAATGATCAAGGCTTTTGAAAAAAAGGGCGCGCCCACGGGCCAGCCATTCTGGCGCGCGGCTTTGGACACGATGGGCATCCCCCTGCTGACCCCGCAGGAAGAGATTGATCATATACCGCTGGATGGCCCCGTCGTGGTGGTGGCCAATCATCCCCATGGTTTGGTGGACGGCATGATCCTTGCCGATCTCATTGGGCGGCGGCGAACAGATTACAAAATCCTCACCCGCGCGCTGCTGACGGGCATTGATGAGGTCGCCGCCTCCTACATGATCCCCGTGCCTTTCCCGCACGAACCCGATGCCCAGCGAAAATACGTGGAAATGCGCGCCCAAGCGATGGCGCATCTCAAAGAGGGCGGGCTGATCTCCGTCTTTCCGTCAGGCGTTGTGGCATCGTCCGACACGATCTTCGGGCCCGCAGTGGAACGCGAATGGGCTGTGTTTACCGCTAAGATGATCCGCCAATCTGGCGCCCGCGTGGTGCCGATCTTCTTCCCCGGTGCCAATTCGCGGGCTTACCAAATGGCGAACCGCATTGCGGCCACGCTGCGTCAGGGGCTGTTGCTCCATGAGGTGGTGAACAGCTGCAACAAACCGCAAAAACCCGTCGTGGGCCCCGCCCTGACGGACGAACAGTTGGAATTACTGCACTCAGATCCCCGCGGCTTCATGGCCTGGTTACGCGATCACACGATGGCTTTGGGCGGCGACTGAACCTACGCAACGCGTGCCCGAAAGGGACAAACTCTTCAGTCCAGCGTAAAAAGCTCCTGGCGTTCCCGCACGCCCCGCAGGCGGTACTGCCCAAGCGACACCAGCTCCGGCACGCTGTCCATCAAAGGCCGTGCCACATTGGCCGAGATGACGATGGCCTGATCCACCGCGCTGCACATCCCTTGCATGCGCGAGGTCTGGTTCACCGCAGGCCCGATCACCGTGAAATCAAGGCGGTTCTTGCCGCCAATATTGCCATAAAGCACGTCGCCTGCATGCAGGCCCAGCGTGAAGCCCGTTGTGGCCAAACCACCCGCTGCGCGCCGTTCATTCAGCGGAATGAAGGCACTGCGCAGCTCCAGAGCGGCTTCAATCGCCACGCGCCGCGCCTGAGGGATCTGGTCCATGTCGAACACTGCCAGCATCCCGTCGCCCATGAATTTCAGCACATTGCCCCCGTGACGTTCGACAATCTCCACGGCATCGGCAAAATAGTCGTTCAGCATCTCGATGATTGCAGAACCCGGAAGCGTCTCTGACATCTTGGTGAACCCTTGCAGATCGAAATACAGGATCACCGCTGATAAGGTCTGGCTCGACCCCCGGCTGATATCGCCTGACAGCACCCTTTGGCTGGCATCCCGGCCCATATAGGCAGCGGTGATATCTTCGGCCATCAACCGGTTCGCCCCGCATTTCAGTGTCAGGCAAAGCGGCGCCAGCAAATGGCGCAACCCGTCCAGCTGGGCGTCCGTGAAGCCACCCGGCGCATCCGTGCTCATGGAAATGACCATCCCCTCATCCGGCTGCATCGGATCAAAGGAGGGTTCCCTGTCATCGGGGAAAAACAACCGCTTGGCAGTATAGTAATCCGTCGCGCCCCGCTCCCTCAGTTCATCGAGAATGGGAAAATGGAAATCGGGTTCCGGATCGGTCAGGTTCTGGCGGATTTCCTGAACATCATTGGACAGCAAGTGATAGATCGGGCTCAGCAAGTAGTCTTCCGGCGCATCCCGCGTGCGTTCATAGTCGAACCGCTCATTTTCCTGGTCACGGTGCCAGCGGAAGGCTACTGACCCGATTTCGGGGTGATGCGCCCGCATAGTGATGTTGACGCGCATTAGCGGTATCCCGGATGCGCCCAACCGGATGCACATGTCCTCCAGCCAGCCTTCAACCGGCGTGTCTTCCAGGCCCTGCTGAATAAGCCATGTCGTCAGGTCCGACAGCGCCGCTGTCATTTCCCAGTTTTCAAGCGTCGGCGCTGCCATGGCGTTCTACCCTTTTGATAAGATGGCGCAACTTGAACCGAACGCTACCGCGTCGGCACCGGCGCATCCCCGCGATAATCGTAGAACCCGCGCCCCGTCTTGCGCCCCAGCCATCCGGCTTCCACGTATTTCGTCAAGAGCGGACAAGGCCGGTACTTCGTATCCGCCAGCCCGTCATGCAGCACGTTCATGATCGCCAGACAGGTATCCAGCCCAATA
>JBCCAJ010000091.1:0-8524 GCA_039814845.1 Pseudomonadota bacterium
GAGCCTAACGTGCCTGAAAACGCGCCTAACCCCGGTGTGGTCCGCAACTTGGGGCGCGAGATCTTGCATCTGGCCTTTGTGCTGCGTGGCCCCAAAAGCGAGTTTCACCGGAAGGGCTGGCCGCGTTTCATGCAGTCGGTGGCAGGTGTGTTAAAGCCTGCACGGGGGCGGCAGTTTTACAACTACGATCCGGCGCATAAAGGGTTTTTGTGGCGCGAGGCATTCTGGACGGTCAAGCGAGGCTTGAAGCGATGAGGGTGGTGCTCCACGCCCATTCAACGTGGTCCTATGACGGGCGCTGGACCTTGCCACGCATCGCGCAGATCTATGGCGCGGCGGGCGTCGATGTGGTGATGATGAGCGAGCATGACACCGGCTTTGCGCCGGACCGCTTTGCCGCATATCGCGACGCCTGTGCGGCGGCCAGCACGAAGCGCTGCACGCTGGTGCCCGGGATCGAATATTCCTCGCCTGACAATGACATTCACATGCTGACCTGGGGGATGGACCGGTTTTTGGCCGAACATGTTCCCGTATTAGAGACACTGCAGGCGGTACAGAACGCAGGTGGCGTGGCAATCTTTGCCCATCCGGTGCGGCGCAAAGCTTGGGAGGCGTTTGATCCGGCCTGGGTGCCCTACCTCAGCGGGATCGAACTGTGGAACCGCAAGAGCGATGGCATCACTTGGGGGGCTGAGGCGGAACGGCTGATTGCCGAGACAGGGTTGCCTGCCACCGTGGGGCAGGATTTTCACAAGCTGCGGCACCTTTATCCGCTGACGATGCAGGTGGACGCGCCTCAAGGGACGTTGGAAGCAGGTCTGGTACAGGCTCTAAAACAGGGCGATATGCGCCCGCAGGCGTTTCGGCGCGATCTGGTGGGCGAAGGTGGCGCGATGCGCCCCGGGCCGCACAACTGGCTGGAGCGGCGACGAACGGGGCTGCGTGATCTCGTGCGTGGGGCTAAACGCGCTTCGAAATAAGCCGAATTGCCAATACCCTGCCGCGCAAGCGCTCTCGGGACACTGGCAATCAGAGACTGTTATTGCGTATTTCGAAACGCTTAAACCTTCCTGATTTCTTCCGCCGCCCGGCTCACATAGGCATCAAGGCGCGCGTTCACGCGGGTCATGGCATCGATCACTTCGGTCTTGAGCGTGTCACGGTTTTCAAAGCCGGAGACGATCCGCGCCATGATTTCCTCTTCACTCTCGGTCTTGCAATCGGCCACGTGTTCATAGCCCAACGTGCCGAAGACACCGGCGAACTTGCGGCTGTAGGCCATGGGGATGACGGGCACATTGCTGGAGAATGCAGCGATCGTCGCATGCATCCGGGCACCCATGAAGAAATCCATGTCAGCGATATAGGTCTTGGCCTCAGACGGGGATTTGAACCAGGGAGAGACGATCACGCCAGGGAACTCGGACGCGATTTGGGTCCCAACGCGGTGGTCATCTTCCAAGGGTTGTTCTTTTGACTGCACGTGACCGACCAGATGCAGCTCGACGTCGGGCATCTCGGCGAAATATTTCACAATACGTCTTATTAGGGTCGGGTAATCTGACTTGAGCCCGAACTGATTGTCCTGCGTATAGCCGCCCGAGAACATCAGGCCCGAGACATTCAGACCAACACGGATCTTGCCGCCCGTCCGGGGGGCGGGAGGCGTGTAGGGCAGGCCCATGGCGACATCTGTGGCCTCCATCATCTCTGCGGTCACGCCCAGCTCTTGCAGAAACTTGGTCGACGGCAGATCGCGGGTCACCACCACGCGCGCACGGTTCATGATGCGGCGGGCCATCACGCGGGCCCATGTGCTTTCAAACGGGCCGACGGTCTGGGGGCTGAGGATCAGCGGTTTGCCCGCCATAACGCTGCGCCATTTGGTGATCCAGATGGTGCCAAAGCGCTTGGGGCCGTAGATGTCGGTGAAGCTGTCGCCCCCGCCGATGTCAAAGACGATGTCCGACCGTTTGATCGCATCGCCCAAAGGGCCACCGGGGCGGGGCAAATGGCGTGTGCGCAGGGGCACGTTTTCCAGATCGTCGAATTCTTCGTACCACGGACGCGGGTCGCGCCAGCCAAGCGCAATGAACTGCGGGCTGCGCCCGGCCTCTGCCGCCGCACGGCGCAATAGTGCCATGTTAGAGAGGGTCAGCGCGCCCACGCCCAGATTGTCCGAGTTCATCGAATGCCACATCAGGGCAATGGTGACGGGAGGCAGAGGGGACTGTGACATGGGACGGGTCTCGTACAAGGAAGGGACAGGGTCGGGATAGTGGAATTGCGCCACAAGGCAAGACAAGGGGAACCATAAGGATAAATTGCAATTGACCTGTGGCGGGGTTGCGGCCAAGTGATGGCCTATGAAGCATGCCGTCCCCCCAGCCCCGTTTCTCAAGCGCGTTGAACGCGGTGCCCTGTGTTCCGGATGCGGCGGCTGCGAGGCGCTTTCCGGTGGGGCGATCGTGATGGACCGCTCCGAGGCGGGGTTCGCGCGACCCCTGCAAGAAACAGCGATTGATGCCGAGACTGACCGCGCGATTGCCGCGATCTGTCCGGGTTTGGGTCAAACGGTCGAAGCAGCCGGGCGCACGGATGATGCGATCTTTGGACCTTATCGGGCGATGCATACGGGCTGGTCCCTGGCAGAGGGGCTGCGGCACCGCGCGTCTTCGGGCGGCGCGCTGTCGGCGGTGATGGTGCATCTGTTGCGGCAAGGCACGGTCGATGCGGTGGTGCAGATCATGGCCGACCCAGCCGATCCGATGGGCAATGTCACTGTGATCTCGCGCAATGAGGATGCCATTTTGCATGCGGCAGGCTCGCGCTATGCGCCGTCTTCTCCCTTGGCGGGGATTGCGCCGCTGTTAGAGAGCACCGAACGCTTTGCCTTTGTCGGCAAGCCCTGTGATGTGGCCGCTTTGCGCGCATTAGAGACACATGACGCGCGGGTGTCCCAGCGGTTCCCTGTGATGCTGTCGTTCTTTTGCGCGGGCGTGCCTTCGCGGACAGGTGCCACTGGCATTCTCAAAGCGCTGGAGGTCGAGGAACGTGATCTGGCCGCCTTCCGGTACCGCGGGCAGGGCTGGCCGGGGCGGGCGACGGCCACGCGGCATGACGGATCCGAGGCGGACATGAGCTATCACGACAGCTGGGGCAAGATCCTGTCGCATCACGTACAACACCGCTGCAAGATCTGCGCCGATGGCACCGGCACGGCGGCGGATGTGGTTTGCGCGGATGCGTGGAAGGCCGATGACAAGGGCTATCCATTGTTCGAGGAAGAAGACGGGATCAGCCTGGTGGTGGCGCGCACGGATCTGGGGGCCGATATCATTGCGGGTGCAGAGACGGCAGGCACGCTCAAACTGGCGGATTTTGACATGTCTGAGCTGCGCGGCATCCAGCGGGGTCAGTTCTGGCGGCGCAGGCTGTTGTCGGCACGGCTTGCGGGGCTGCGGGTGATGGGCAAACCAGTGCCGCGCTATCAGGGTCTAAACCTGCGGGCTGCGGCGCAAACGGCAGGGCGGCGCGAGCGGTTCAAGAACTTCACCGGTATGATCAAACGGGTGCTGCGCGGGCGGATGTGACCCTAATCTTCAGCGAAACGGCTTCAGCCAGCGTTTCACCGATCCCGGCACCTTTGATTTCAACTCTTCTTTCCAGAACTTCAGCCGGTCGAGTCCGGCGGCCTTGTTGACCGGGATCTTGCCCATCGCGGGGGCGGCATGGGCCACATAATCACGGTAGCTTTGCCCTGATGCACGGTAGGCCACGGGCAGTGCCAGCAGGATCTCGTTCAGGCGGTGACCTGAGAAAGGATGCAACGTGGGCAGGTCTATCGGATGGCCATAGATCGCGGCCCCGGACCAACAGGCGTGGATCTGTTCGATCTTGGCCAGATCCAGGATCATTGCGGCATCGGCATGCTCTGGAACAGTCTCTAACCAACGTTGTCCGGCGTTGCGCACAGCGGGCGTGTCGGGGATGCGCAGACGTTGCAAGAGTGTGGTGAGGTCCATGTCAGGCGCATCGTGATCCTCTGCCGTCCAGTTGCTGCCGCGCGCAATTTCGGCACCTGTACCGCTGAGCGGATGGTTGTCGGGCGCATGCTGGGTCATGGTGGTGGCCATATCCGTCACCGCGTCATAGATCATGCCCCCTGCGCGGGTGATCCAATCGGCTTGCTCATCCTTGCTGGGCGGGCGGACGATGATGGTCTTATGCGGCCGGCCCAGATGCTGCGCCAGTTTCTCTGCAATATGGATGTCGAGCCCGCCTTTGGTGGTCAGCGTCTCAAAGCTCAAGTGGTCCACAACCCCTTGAGCGGATGCGGCGGCCAGCACCATGCGGCTGTCATGCCCCCCGCTGAGGTAGAGCACCGTGTCGCCCTGTGCCTTGGTGATTGCGGCCATGTGGCTGCGCACAATCTCTACCGTCTGCGCCATGGCGGCACGGCAGTCTTCGGCACTCATGTTGGCCCGCGTCATATAATCCATATCAGGCCAGGCGCGCAGGGTGATGAAATGGCGCAGATCCAGCGTGTGATTGGGCATCAGGCGAAAGGCTTGTGCGCGCGGGGTCAGGCCAAAGGGCAAAAAGCCCTTGTTCTTGGGAAACTCAAACAGCGCGATGGCATCCACGTTGGGCGTCATCTTGCCCAGCATCTCTAGGGCGGTGACGGTAGAGCCCACGGCCCCCAGCCCTTTGGCATAGACCGCGGGCAGGTTCCCGGCGGAATCCTCGCGCATCAGGATCTCGCCTGCGGCGCCCTGCCAGAGCATGACAAAGCGTCCGCCCATGCGGATATAAAGCGTCTCTGGCGTATCACCTGCCGCCAGGGTCAGCGTGGTGTCGGTCCGGTAAAGCGTGCCGTCCAGGATTGTCCACCCGATCACCCGGCCCAGATCACGGCCATCTGCGTCCTGCAGGCTGAGCACAGGTACATGCGCCGCCGTGCGGATCTGCCAGCCCTGAAAGGCGGCATGAGACACGCCTGCACAGTTCTCAGGGATCTCTTGAGCCACCAACCATTGCTTGGGAAGATCGTCAAAGTTCATGACTATTGATACCCTTTTGGAAACAATCAACACGCGTCGTAAGCGAATGTCCCGTAAAAAAAGGCCGACCTTTCAGGGGTCGGCCTTGCTTGCATCCCAACAGCGACCGCTTACCAAAGCGTCTCAGCGTCGCCCGAGATGTTGATGTAAAGATAATCGCGTTCCTTGCCGTTGCTCACCATGCCGTTGACCCCGTGATAGGAGTTGTTGTTGCAGGTAAAGAGCACGCCCATGTTTTCCTTAGGGCTCAGCGTGGCGATGACGGGCGCGTCTTCAGGCTTGGGGTGACGCTCGTAATCCTGCGGTTTTTTCTTCTCGCGGTGTTTGTGGATTGTCAGCGTGCCGCCCTCGATGCCCTCTTTCTCGGCATCCACGAAATACATCACGAAGGAGGCCAGACGGTTGGCGCGGTCGCAGTGCACGGCCTTGTTGTAGCCCTTGAGCGCCTTGTGCACATCCAGACGCGTGAACAGGTTCACGGCACCCAGCGAGTTCTTCGGGCGGAAGGAATTGGTCAGCTTGCCGAAACGCTCTTTCATGGTGGGGCGTACGGTCATGCCTTCGCGGCCCTCAATCAGGGTGCGGTCATATTTCTCTGACAGGATCTCGGCCCGGCAACCGGCATCCTCAAGGTGGGGGCCAAAGCACTCGAGGAACTTCTCGACAAAGGCGGTGGAGTTGATCCAGCCGTCAAACTCGGCCCAGGCTTTTGAGGTGGCGATCAGCTGATCATAGGTGGCGTCGCCTCGGTAGATGTCGAAACCCTGACCGGTGCGGCTGCCGGTCATGCCGGTGTCTTTCTTTTGGTCTTCAAAGATGTCGGAGGTCGGGTAGTCACGGCGCAACTCGGCATAGAAGTCGGGATCGAGAATTTGCTCTGAGATCAGGTGAGGGTAGGGATCGGTTTTCACGTCCGAAGGGGAAATGTTCAGCATTGAAGTCGCTCCTGGGTGCTGTGCCGGCTCGAGATAGAGATGGTCATCGTCTACACCGGCGTGCTTTGGCAGACAAATACATCATTTTAATGGCAGTTCAGAAGGCATTGGTGCTCGGCAGGAAACCGCCACAACGCCTAAAAGAACCGGCGGGATGCCGGTTCTTTCCTCATTTGATCGAAGAGGGTGTTTATACCGCTGCTTTTTTCGCTTTGCGGCGGCGTGCGACGCCCAGACCGCCCAGAGCTGTCCCCAAGAGCACCACACCTGCAGGCAGCGGCACGGTTGCCACACCTACATTGCCGAACTCGAACGCATTGCTGGTAGAGGTGAAGACCACACTGTCAAAGGCCATGTCAGAGAAGATGCTCACATAGGATGCGCCCACGCCCGCGCCTTCGGTGGAAGACGGCGTGATGTCACCGTTTGAGATCACGCCGAGGCTGGACCCACCGGCAAAGAATTCGATGCTGTTGTAGCCATCAATTGAGCCCCAGAGCAGGTTCAGCGTGTCAGCCTTGCGCCCGGAAATGGTCAGTGTCGCCGGAGAGGCACTGTGGGAGGGGCCGACTGCGAAATACTTCAGGCCCTGATACCCGGTGACGCCAGCAGAGCCGCTGAAGTCATAGGGCGAGCGTTGCACGCTGCCGATGTCGCCTGACACGATGGCCGCGTCAAAGGACAGGTTCGGGGTCAGCTCAGCACCCGCGCCGGTATCGACCAGCGCATAAGCTGCGGCACCATCACCAAGGTTTGTTGCCGTGAGAGAAGCTGCGGATGCAGCAGTACCCAATGAGAGCGCCGCTGTGGTCGCCAAAAGTGTTGTCTTGAAATGCATCTGTGCTGTTTCCTAGAATATGTGTTCGCCAAGCCCCCCCTATTTTTACCACTTTTGGGCGGCGCTCGCCAGAAAAGGGGCGCAAAATTGCCATGTTTCAGAGGGTGTCGGGAAAGGCCGGGGGCAGGGGCAGGACAAAGCTGGACAGGTGATTGGATTGTTGCTGATTCGGCGACAATTAATGTGGCACAGCACGGTGGGACCTGTCTGAGCGCGTGATGATTTTGGGAACAATGGGGGTAGATATCGCGACATTGTGTGGGCTTTAGCGACACACTGGCGGCGGCGTCGCTCAGCTCAGAGAATCACGCAACCGCTTGATCAGCGCTTCGGCCTGCGGCGACAGCGTGGGTTCTGCGGGCAGGGGGCTCTGGTCTTTGACCAATGCGGGAAGCTCTTCGATCTGCCAGGCGACACGCACACCGGTGGTGCCTTCGACCTCGCGGGCGGTGGCGATCTGGTGGTCGTTTCGGTGCTCTCCCAGCGCATGGCGGCGGGGCACGATGATCAGTGGTTTGCGCAGGCGTTTGGCCATCAGGATCGACCCGATCCCGGCATGCGCAACAACCACCCGCGCGCTGTCAAAAAGCTCTTCAAAGCGGGCGGGATGTAGCGTCTCATGGGTCTCGATATGTGCACGCGCTTCGGTGTCGGGACCGATCTGGGCGACCACAGGTTCGCCCAGCTCAGGTGCCATGGTGTCCATCGCATGGATCAGACGAGGAAACGCCAGCTGGGTGCCAGTGGCCACAAAGATCACAGCAAACGCCCCGCAAATTCGGCCCCTTCGGCCTCTGCGACGCTTTGCCATTGCGATAGGCGCAGGTGTGCGACCCGCCGGGCGAGCTTGCCTGAACTCGACATCTTTTCGGCATTTGCCACTGAATCCACCCAGATCGTTTGTGCCCCGATCACCCGTCCCAGGGTCAGTGCGATCAGCCCCGGCATGGCCCCGGTGGTGATCACCGCATGGGGCCGGATGCGCAGCATATGCCAGGCGAGGACCAGCGTGGTGGCCACCATGCGCAGGATCGTGTTGCGGTTGCAGTCAGGCACCCGGTAGGCTGGGGTCGCGTCAAAGCGTTCGGCAAGCCCTGCCAGAGTGGTAAGGTATGTGACCCGATGATCCTCATAGGCCGGGCGCAGCAACATCAGCTGCTGCCAATGTCCACCGGCAGAGGCGATGGCGATCACGCGCTTCGTCATCGGATGGGGGTCCTTTAGGTTCTCAATGTCGCCCATAATAGAGACGCGGTTCTATCTAGTGTCTACATTATATCGCTTGCAAGCCTATAGCGCTTCTGGAGTCATCGAAGAGCGCAGGCGTTATTCCAGCACCAGCAGGACCACAGCCAGGGCCATGAGCGCCCCAATGGCCACACCGCTCAGCACCGCCATCGCCACCAGCATGCCGCGCCCGCGTTTGCGCCGCCGGGGCACGCGTGGGGTCATCGGCTCTGACGGGGTTGGTGTGGGGGCGGTAGGCGCGGCCACCGGGGGTGTTTTAACCGAAGGAGCCTTGACCGAGGTCGCTTGGGGTGCGCTCACGCGTGGCGCTTGAGGCGTTGTGATCTGCCGCGCAGGCTTGGTGGACGCATCTTTTGTCTTGGCCTTGGCTGCCAGCACCGCCTCACGCTTCACGCGGGCTTCAGCCAGCCGTTCTTCCCATTGGGAGTTCTTCAGCA
>JBCCAJ010000379.1:0-3359 GCA_039814845.1 Pseudomonadota bacterium
CACGCGGTTGACGAACCCCCACCGCGCGGCCTCTTCCGCGTCCAGCCAGCGGCCGGTCAGCAGCATCTCCATCGCGATGTGATAGGGGATGCGCTTGGGCATCTTCACGCTGGCCGCATCGGCCACGGTGCCCGAGCGGATTTCGGGCAGGGCAAAGCTGGCATGATCGGCGGCCAGAATGACATCGGCCGACAGCGCCCATTCCAGCCCACCACCGCAGCAGATGCCATTCACCGCCGCGATCACCGGCTTATTCATGGCGCGCATTTCCTGCAGGCCGCCGAAACCGCCGACGCCATAATCGCCATCCACCTCATCGCCATCTGCGGCGGCCTTAAGATCCCAACCGGGACAAAAGAACTTCTCCCCAGCCCCCGTGATCAGCGCCACGCGCAGATCCGGGTCATCACGAAATTCGGCAAAGGCTGCCCCCATCGCGCGGCTGGTCTGCAGGTCAATCGCGTTGGCCTTGGGGCGGTCCAGCGTCAATTCAAACACATGGCCACGTCGTTCGGTGCGAATGGGGCTATCAGTCATCTCTATCTCCTTTGGGGGCAATCCGGATCAGGGCATCTGCGGCTACAGCGCGGTCAGAGGTGCACATCAGCGGGTTGATCTCAACTTCTTCGAGGCGGGCGGCGTTGGCCGTTACGTATTCTTGCACCGACAGGACCGCGTCGACAATCGCCTGCCGCGCCACACCGGGTTTGCCGCGATAGCCGCGCAGCACAGGCGCGATGCGCAATTGATCGAGCGCATGGTCAATCTCGGGCGCGGTGCTGGGCAAAAGTAGCGTCGCGCTGTCTTGCAGGATCTCGGTCAAGGTGCCACCCGCCGCCAAGGTCAGGACAAACCCGTGCGCCGGGTCGCGCATCACGCCGACAAGCAACTCGGCCACCGCGCCGGTGATCATCTCCTCCAGCAGGAAATGGTCGGTGGGCATAGCAGAGGCGGCCTCAATCACGGCCTGTACGTCCGTCAGCGCAAGGGCCACACCACCGGCTTCTGTCTTGTGGGCGATGCCCTCGGCCTTCAGCACCAATGGGAAGCCCACGGTGTGGGCCATTGCGGACAGGTCATTCATGGCGGCCCGAGCCGCCTTCGGAACCGGAACGCCGTGCGCGGTGAGCGCGACTTTGGCCTCCGCCTCTGTCAGGGTCTGCGCTCCTTCGGCGTCTCCGGGCAGAAGCAGCGGCTCAGCCTCATCTTGAAAGCCGCCCAGGCGTGCGGCGGCGGCAATCGCCTCAAGCGTATCATCCAGACCCAGCATCGGGATCATACCATCCTCGATGATGCGCTGGGTCACGGCATCGGAGAATGTCTCGGGCACAGTGGCCACCAGGGCCAACGGCTTGCCGGTTGCTTTTACTGCCAGACGCCCGCCTTCATAAATGCACTCCCACGCGGCCTGGTCGCATTTGTCGGCGCGCGGGAAATCGACAATCAGACAGCCGATTGAGATATCTCCCGAAAGTGCTGCGGCAAAAGTTTGGCCCATGCGCGGGCCGTCTGTCCAGATAAAGGTGTGGTAATCCAAAGGGTTGGCCAGCGCGACCATAGGGCCCAATGCCTCTCGTAGCCCGTCATGTTGGGCTTGGGTGAGTTTGGGAAACTCGATGTCATGATCCAGGCTCGTGTCGGCCATCAAGCTTGCCTCACCACCTGAACAGGACATCGACACGATACGGTTGGACGGCAGAGGCCCGGTGAAATGCACCAGTTTGAGCGTTTCCATCAACGCTGTCAGGCTGCTGACCTGCGCGATCCCCAGGCGCTTCAAAAGCGCCCGAGCGCCCGCGTCTGAGCCCGCAAGAGAGGCCGTGTGCGACACGGCGGCCACTTGGGCCTGATCTGACCGGCCTGCTTTGAGCGCCACGATGGGTTTGCCCAAGGCGCGCGCGTGGGCCGCCATCGCCTCAACCGCGCGCAGATCGCCGATCCCTTCGATATGCAGTCCCAATGCGGTGACCCGAGGGTCTTCCAGAAGCGCGGTGCCCAGATCAGACAGCCCAAGCTGCGCCTGATTGCCCGCAGTGCCCAGATAGGCCAGCGGCAGCCCACGCATCTGCATGGAGATGTTGATCGCCATGTTGGAACTCTGGGTGAGCACGGCCACGCCCCGCTCCACCCGGTCGCCGCCATGCTGGTCGGGCCAAAGAAGCGCACCATCGAGATAGTTGATGAAGCCATAGCAATTGGGCCCGATGATGGGCATGTCGCCTGCGGCCTTGAGCAGTGCATCCTGAAGGCTTTCACCGTCCCCGGTCTCGGCCTGCGCCTCGCGAAAGCCAGAGGCGAAACAGACCGCGCCGCCTGCATTCATGCCGCGCAGTTTGGCGATGGTGTCGATGGTGACGTTGCGGTTCACGCCAATGAAGCAGGCATCGGGCACGCCGGGCAGATCATCAAGGCTGGCAAAGGCCGCGACGCCCGCAACTTCCGGTTTCTTTGGATGCACTGGCCAAACCGGCCCCTTGAAGCCCATTTTGAGGCACTGTTCCACGACAGAGGCGCACCACGCGCCGCCGCCGATGACGGCGATGGACTTGGGTTGGAGAAGGCGGGACAGATCGGACATGGATTCTATGCCTCCGGCGGGGATATTTGAGGCAAGAAGAAAGGCTCATAACGCTTTCTTAACCAAGTTTTCGCAACCTGTTGAAACGGTACAGGCGGGGACGCCGATGGCCGTGCAAGGAGAACGGCTTTTGCCATTCTTTTGGGGGAGGTCTCAAACGCCTCCCCCGTTCTTTTTGCTGAAAATATCCCCGCCGGAGGCATGAAATCTCTACGCGCCCAGTGGCCGCAAGAGGTCGCGGCTGATGATATGGCGCTGGATCTCGGAGGTGCCATCCCAGATGCGTTCCACACGGGCGTCGCGCCAGAACCGTTCGATGGGGAAGTCATCCATCAGGCCCATGCCGCCGTAGATTTGCAGTGTTGCGTCTGTCACGCGGGCCAGCATCTCGGATGCGTAGAGTTTGGCCGAGGCGATTTCGCGGTTGGCGGGCAGACCTTGGTCCAGGCGCCAGGCGGATGCCAGGGTCAGCCAATCGGCGGCGTCAATCTCAGTAATCATGTCGGCGATCTGGAAGCTGATCCCTTGGAATTTGCCGATCTGTTGGCCGAATTGTTTGCGTTCGGCGGCGTAGTTCAACGCCATTTCAAAGCAGCGACGGGCGCGGCCGACGCTCATGGTGGCGACGGTGATGCGGGTTGCGTAGAGCCATTCGTTCATCACCTCGAACCCGCCATCGACCTCGCCCAGCACCTGCGCATCCGGCAGGCGGCAATCGTCGAATTCGAGGATCATGTTCTTGTAGCCACGATGGCTCACGGATTTGTAGCCTTCGCGGATG
>JBCCAJ010000200.1:0-5518 GCA_039814845.1 Pseudomonadota bacterium
ATGGAGGATGTGGCGATGGCGCGTGTGCTGGGGCGGCGATTGATGCCACTGACCATCACGGTGACCACCAGCGCGGATCGGTATCTGCGGCATGGATGGCTGCGACGCGGGGCGCAGAACTTGGGGTTGCTCATACGTTATTTGGCGGGGGCGGATCCTGAGCGGTTGGCGCGGAAGTATTGAGATGACGGGATTGAGGGGCCAGCCCCTCAAGCTCCCCGGGATATTTTTGGCAAAAAGAAAGGCAGGTCAGAAGATCGGGTTCTTCTTTTCCTCAAAATCTTTCTGGATGGCGAGGTGGTCGTATTCAGTGGCGACCCAATCTTCGAATGTGATCGGGCTTTCGGCGTATCGGGCCTCAAAAAGGTCGAAGATGTGGTCCAGCACGCCCGTCTTGGACCAGCTGAAATGGATGTATTTTGCGCTGAGCATGCGGCGCGCCTCCGCCAGCGGGCGGCCTTCGATGACCAGCAGGTAGATGGCAGAGGCAAACCCCGCGCGATCCGCACCTGATTTGCAATGCATGACGAAGGGTTTTTCGATCTGGCGGAAGGCCTTGATCGTCTCAAGAATGTCGTCTGCGGGGGCGGCATAGCGGGCCAGCAGGGTGACATTGACCAGGGTGAGGCCCAATTCGCGGCAGCTTTCGGCCTCAACCAGATGATGCGCGGCATTGCTTTCGCCGCGCAGGTTGAGCACGGTCTTGATGCCCATTTCCTTGAGTTTGACAAAGCGCTCATGAGTGGGCTGGTTGGAGCGGTAGACGCCTTCTGACACCGGGTAAAAGTTGGTCCAGACTTTGCGCAGAACAGCGTGGTCGAACCACATGTTATAGATATGGGCGCGGCGGCGGTTTTCGGGCGTGGACAGATCGGTGTTGTAGTAGGCGCGCAGGTTGCGTTCCCAGTCGCCGATCCTTTTAATGAGGCCCATCCGGTCTCTCCGTTTATCCGTCTGGGCCAGATAAGGGTGTGGCCCCCTCTCTGCAAGCGCGCAGTTGAGATTGACGCGGGCCGGGCTCGGTCTATGGTCTCGCGCGACAGGGCAGAGGAGTTCCCCTATGATGCAATCTGGTGGCCGGGCCTATCGCGCCATACCGGGCCCGACTGTGGTGCCGGATGAGGTGTTGCAGGCGATGCATCGTGCAGCGCCCAACATCTATGCCGATGAGGTTCTGAACCTGACGGAAGGGTTGATCCCGGATCTCAAACGTGTGGCGCGTACGGATGGCGATGTGGCCATCTACATTTGCAACGGCCACGGCACGTGGGAGGCCGCATTGGCCAATCTTGTGGCGGCTGGGCAGCAGGTTTTGGTGCCGGCGACGGGTCTGTTTGGTCACGGGTGGGGGCGGACAGCCACGGCCATGGGGATTGAGGCGGACGTGATCGATTTCGGCCTTGAAGCGCCAGCGGATCTGGATCGAATTGAGGCTGTGCTCAAAGCTGACAAAAATCACAAAATCAAAGCTGTTTTGGCCACTCATGTGGATACATCGACCTCTCTTAGCAATAATGTGAAAGCTATGGCTGATGTAATTCGTCGTTTAGGCCACCCGGCCTTGCTGATGGCAGATTGCATCGCGTCTATGGGATGTGACCGGTTTGAAATGGATGCCTGGGGTGTTGATGTGGCGATCACCGGGTCCCAGAAGGGCTTGATGACGCCGCCCGGTTTGGGGTTCGTGTTTTTCAACGAAAAGGCCGCTCGCATGCGCGCAAAAATGGAGCGGGTGTCGCCTTATTGGGATTGGGTGCCAAGGGTCGTGCCGGAGGAGTTGTATCTGTATTTCGCAGGCACGGCGCCGACGCATCATCTTTATGGGCTGAGGGCCTCACTTGATATGATCCATGCGGAGGGGATGGAAAACATCTGGGCACGGCATGAACGATTGGCCCGCGCAATTTGGGCGGCCTGTTACCGTTGGGGCTCAAACGGGGCGTTGCGGCTCAATGTGGATGAGGCTGCTCATCGCAGTGCAGCGGTGACCACGGTGCGCTTGGCCGATGCGGCGGATTTGCGTGAATGGGTGGAGGCGCACACAGGTGTCACGCTTGGGCTTGGCATTGGGATGCAAAGTGCGGCGAACCCGTCTGGTCAGGGGTATTTCCGCATCGGCCATATGGGGCATGTCAATGCGCATATGGTGCTCGGTGTGATCGGTGCGATCGAGGCCGGGCTAACGGCGCTGGGCATTGATCATGGGCAAGGTGGGGTGACGGTGGCGACAGATGCGTTAGCGGCTGGATAGCCAGTGAATCGCGCGGTCGAGGGTAAAGCCCAAGGCCAGCACGGCCAGAAAACCGTATGCCGCCCAGATCAGGGTCATGATCCAAAAGAGGTTGATCCCGCCCATGATCAGAGCGGGTTTGGTGTAATTCGGCGCTTCTTGCATGATGCCGCGTCTCATAGTCAAAACTTTAGCCCAAAAAATCCGGACGTCGCGGGTTTTTTAACCAAGGGCCGACACGATTTGGTTAACGGCCTGCGCGCGACAGGGCGTGGGGGAGGGTGGCGGCCACGGCGTCCATCGCATCCTTTGGGCCGCAGCCCACGCGAATACAGCGATCTTGGGGGGCAACAAAGGGCATACGGACAAAGACGCCTTGCGCAATCATGTCCGCCAAAACAGCGCGGGCGGTATCGCCATCACGTCCGCAATCGATGGTGACGAAATTGGTCGCCGAAGGCAGGGCCGTGAGGCCGTTCTGCATGGCAATCTCTGTCAGCCGATCGCGCGAGGCTGCGACTTGGGCCTGAACATGGGTGAGCCATGCATCGTCTTGCAAGGCGGCCAGCGCGCCCGCTTGGGCCACGCGGTTAACACCGAAATGGTTGCGGATTTTGTCGAAGCTTTGGATGAGGTCAGGCGCACCAATGCCATAACCGATGCGCGCACCTGCCATGCCGTATGCCTTTGAAAAGGTACGCAGGCGAAAGATACGGGGGTCATTTGGGTCGATTCGGGGCGCCGTACCATCGGGGGCCAGTTCGACATAGGCCTCATCCAGCGCCAAAAGCGTGCCTTGGGGTAGCGCATCGAGGGCTGCCTCAATCGCTGCGCCCTCGACCCAGCTGCCCATCGGATTATCGGGATTGGCAAAATAGATGAGTTTGGCATCGACCTCTGCCGCCTTGGTGATGAGGGCGGGCAGGTCTCCGTGATCGCCGTTGTAATCCACCTTGTGCAATGTCCCGCCAAAGCCCGCCACATGGTAGTTGAAGGTGGGATAGGCCCCGTTTGACGTGACCACCGCGTCGCCCGCGCCGATGACCAAGCGCGCCAGATTGCCGAGGATCCCATCGATCCCTTCGCCCACCAGAACGGAGGCGGCAGGGACGCCGTAGTGACGGGCGAGCGCTTCGCGCAGATCATGACAGGACGGATCAGCATATTTCCAGACTTCGCTCGCGGCGGCTGTCATCGCCTCGACGGCGCGCGGCGACGGGCCGAACATGCTTTCATTGGCCCCAAGGCGGGCGGCAAATTCGGCGCCGCGGTCGCGCTCTTGTTGTTCTGGGCCGACGAAGGGCACGGTGGCGGGCAGGGTTTGAACAAGGGGTGTGAAACGAGGCTGTGACATGGACGCAGATAAGCGCAGGGCCGGCCTGCGTGCAAGCCATGTGCAAGCGATGATGCCGCAACGTTGCACTGGCCTCTGCGCGCGGTGTGGGGTTTGGTTGGGCCAGCTTGAAGGAGGATGGCGATGCCCCGCGTTGATGTGATTATCGAAGACCATGTGGCCCATGTTACGTTGACCCGCGGTGACAAACACAACGCCGTGGATCAAGAGATGATGGAGGCGGTAGTAGAAGCCGGGCAGGGCTTGATGGACACCGATGTCCGCGCCGTGGTGTTGTCGGGAGAGGGGCCGAGTTTCTGCGCGGGGCTTGACGTGATGCGGTTTGCGGCGTTGGCGGCGGGCGATCCAGCGGCGCTTTTGATGCCGAGAAGCCATGGGAATACCAACGTATTTCAAGAGTTTGCGCTTGTTTGGCGGCGATTGCCGATGCCGGTGATTGCCGCGCTTCATGGGGCTGCTTATGGCGCCGGGTTTCAGTTGGCGCTTGGGGCGGATATGCGTGTGGCGCATCCAGAGGCGAAGCTGGCCGTTATGGAGATGAAGTGGGGGTTGATCCCGGATATGGGCGGGATGGTTTTGCTGCCCTCGCTGGTGCGGTCAGATGTGATGCGGCAACTGATTTACACCGCGCGTCCGGTGGGGGCAAAGCAGGCGGAACGTTGGGGGCTGGTGACGGAACTGGCCGAGGATCCGCTGGCAGTGGCGCAAGGCCTTGCGGCGGAGATTGCAGGCAAGAGCCCCTCTGCCATCCGTGCGGCCAAGCAGATCATATCGGATGCCGAGGCTGGGATGGATGTCGATGCGTTGCTGTTAGAGGAAAGCCGCGTGCAGGCGTCATTGATCGGCGGCAAGGATCAGATGGAAGTCGTGGCTGCCCAAATGGCCGGGCGCGCGCCTAAGTTTCAGTAGGTCGTTGCCTGCCGGGCGCGCTTCGCACCAGGTACGCTTTACCCTTTTTGCGGAGGCTCGCGTCTGAGGCGTTCGGGCAGGGGGACGCCCTTCTTAGCGCACCGCTTGGCATACATATCAGGCCAGGCGGGAAACTTGCCCATATGTTCCTGCTGCGTGATCAACATGTCGACAAAGGCGGCCCGATGTTTTGGGTCCTTGAGATGTTTGAACAATTGTTTTTGCGCCTTGGTCATCGAACAGGCGATGCAATGGCCTTGGCGTTTGTATTTGCAAACGTCGACGCAGGGGCTGGGCAGCTTCTTGGACATGAGCGACCGTGCTAGGGGCAACAAAAATGGGGCGGCGCGGGACCACCCCATTCATGTAATCTCTTTGCCCGCCTGGGAAAAGGCGGGTGAACTGCGGCATGAAGCCCGCGCTTACTTGGTCAGGATCAGTTTGCCCGCGCGCGTGATCCGCAGGGTGTAGATTTGATCGGACAGCTGGATCTGTGCCAGATCCCCGCCTTGGGTCAGATCTTTGGCATCGTAGAGCGGCAGGCTTTCAACCGTGCGGCGCTCCACCGTTTTGGCGACGTTTAAGGTCATGTTCATTCTCCGATTCCCGCGCTCTAGTTCGAATGCAGGTGAATCCTGAGTGATATTGTCTGATAAGTCAACCTGAGTTTTTTTGTCAGGATTTGATGGGCGGATTTTTTGTGCCTCGTGCCCGCGTACTCATGAAAATGGCTTGTCACGTGATTGGGTCGCGTGATGGAGTAGCGCGGCTGACTTTCGCGACTGACTTTCGCGACTGACTTTCTGGGGGCCTGTGATGCGGCTTTTCATCGCCACGCTGTCGACTGAAACGAACACGTTTTCCACCATGCCCACCGGGCTGTCGGGCTTTCACGAATATTGCTACCGCGAGGGGACGGCCACGGCGGAGCCTGCCAATCTGATGACAGAGGCGCTGCATGTGTGGCGGGCGCGGGCGGAGGCGCTGGGGTGGGAGGTCGTGGAAAGCCTGACGGCGATTGCGGA
>JBCCAJ010000448.1:0-2610 GCA_039814845.1 Pseudomonadota bacterium
AACTTTGCCACTTCGAAACGGTCTTTTGATGAACTGCTGTGACTACTCATTTTCTCCCCGTTTTTCCTACAAATCCATCAACAAACGCCGCGGGTCTTCGAGGGCGTCTTTCACCCGCACAAGGAACGTCACCGCGCCTTTGCCGTCCACAATTCTGTGGTCGTAGCTGAGGGCTAGGTACATCATGGGGCGGGCGACGATTTCTCCGTTTACGACCATGGGGCGTTGCTGGATTTTGTGCATGCCGAGGATGCCGGATTGAGGTGGGTTGAGGATGGGTGAGCTCATCAGCGAGCCGTAGACGCCGCCGTTGGAGATGGTGAAGGTGCCGCCCTGCATTTCGGCCATCGACAGTTTGCCGTCGCGGGCGCGGGCGCCTTTTTCGGCGATTTGGGCCTCGATGGCCGCAAAGGACATGGCGTCGGCGTCGCGGATTACGGGGACGACGAGGCCGGTGGGGGTGCCTGTGGCGATGCCCATGTGGACGAAGTTTTTGTAGACGATGTCGGTGCCGTCGATTTCGGCGTTGACCTCTGGCACTTCTTTCAGGGCATGCACGCAGGCCTTGGTGAAGAAGGACATGAAGCCCAGTTTGATGCCGTGTTTTTTCTGGAATTCGTCTTTGTAGGCGTTCCGGAGCGCCATCACCTCGGTCATGTCGACCTCATTGTAGGTGGTGAGCATGGCGGCGGTGTTCTGACTGTCCTTGAGACGCCGCGCGATGGTTTGGCGCAAGCGGGTCATTTTCACGCGCTCTTCGCGGGAGGCGTCTTCGGCCGCTACCGGCGCGCGCTGCATTTGAACGGGTGCGGGGGTCGCGGCGGGTGCAGGGGCAGACGCGGCTTTGGCCACGTCTTCTTTCATGATGCGGCCGTCGCGGCCTGTGCCGGTGACTTGGTCCGGGGAGAGGCCTTTTTCCGCCATGGCCTTTTGGGCGGAGGGGGCGTTTTCCACGTCTTTGCCGCCAGACGCCGCTTGTGCGGGGGCGGGTTTGGAGGCTTCCGCGCTGGCTTTCGCGGGGGCGGCACTGCCTGAGCTCATCTCCGCCAGTTTGCCTGCGGCCTGCACCGTGTCGCCTTGCTTGGCGACGATCTTGGTGAGAGTGCCGGAGGCGGGAGCAGGGACTTCGACCGAGACTTTGTCGGTTTCCAGCTCGCACAGCATTTCGTCGGCTTCCACCGCGTCGCCTTCGGCTTTGAACCAGGTGGAGACGGTGGCCTCAGTGACGGACTCACCCAGCGTGGGGACCATGACGTCGATGCTGTCGCCGCCGGTGTCTGCCGGGGCCGCAGCGGGGGCGGGATCGGCGGATTTCGTGGGTGCCTCAGCCGCCGCGCCTTCGTTGATTGTGGCGAGCAGGGCGTCGACGCCCACGGTTTCGCCCTCAGTGGCGACGATGTCGCCCATGGTGCCGGCGACGGGGGAGGGGACCTCGACCGTCACTTTATCGGTTTCCAGCTCACAGAGCATTTCATCGGCGGCCACGGGATCACCCGGCGCTTTGAACCAAGTGGCGACGGTGGCTTCGGTGACCGATTCACCCAGAGTGGGGACGCGTACTTCGGTGCTCATTTTACTTTCCTTCGATGGTCAGGGCGGCGTCAACGAGTGCTGCCTGTTGCGCTTTGTGGGCGGAGGCCAGGCCCGTGGCGGGCGAGGCGGAGGCGGAGCGGCCTATATAGATCGCCCGCGTGTGTTTGGCTTTGATGCGGGTCAGGACCCATTCGATGTTGGGCTCAATAAACGACCATGCGCCTTGGTTCTTGGGCTCTTCCTGGCACCAGACGACGTCGGCGTTGGGGAAGCGCTGCATTTCCTTGACCATGGAGATGGCAGGGAACGGGTAGAACTGTTCGATGCGCATCAGGTAGACATCCGTCAGACCACGTTTGTCGCGTTCTTCGAGGAGGTCGAAATAGACCTTGCCGGAGCAGAGGACGACGCGTTTGATCTTGTCGTCCTTGGCCAGTTGCGTGTCAGAGTTGCCGTATTGGGCATCATCCCAGAGGACGCGGTGGAAGGAGCTTCCGGTGGTGAAATCCTGTGACTTAGAAACGCAGAGTTTGTGCCGCAGGAGCGACTTTGGCGTCATCAGGATGAGGGGTTTGCGGAAGGTTCTGTGCAACTGGCGGCGCAGGAGGTGGAAGTAGTTCGCGGGTGTCGTGCAGTTGGCGACGATCCAGTTGTCTTGGCCGCACATTTGCAGGAAGCGTTCGAGGCGGGCGGAGGAGTGTTCCGGGCCTTGGCCTTCGAACCCGTGGGGTAGGAGGCAGACGAGGCCGGACATGCGGAGCCATTTGCTTTCGCCCGATGAGATGAACTGATCGAACATGATCTGTGCGCCGTTGGCGAAATCGCCGAATTGGGCTTCCCACAGGGTCAGCGCGTTGGGTTCGGCCAGAGAGTAGCCATATTCGAACCCGAGCACGGCGTATTCGGAGAGCATGGAGTCGATGACTTCATACTGCGCTTGGCCGGGGCGGATGTTGTTGAGCGGGTAGTAGCGCTCTTCCGTGTCTTGGTTGATGAACGCGGAGTGACGTTGGCTGAATGTGCCTCGGGTACAGTCCTGACCTGAGAGGCGGACAGGGTAGCCTTCTAAAGCAAGCG
>JBCCAJ010000477.1:0-2383 GCA_039814845.1 Pseudomonadota bacterium
CGCAAACCCTTTGAGATCAACCAGATGGGCATCTCCCGTGTGTTCCAGACGCCAGAGATCTTCACCGATCTCACCGTCATGGAAAACATGATGATCCCGATCTTTGCGGCACGTGATGGCGCTTTCCGGATGCATGCCATTGGACACGCAGACGCCGAAAAGGATGTCATCACCACGGCAGAGGAAATGCTGGACAGTCTCGGCATGCTCGACAAGCGCAACATGCACGCCGGTGCCATGTCGCGCGGCGACAAGCGACGCTTGGAGATCGGCATGTGCCTGTCTCAGAACCCTCGCCTGTTGCTGCTGGACGAACCCACCGCCGGTATGGCGCGGGCCGACACCAACAACACCATCGACCTGTTGAAGCAGATCAAGGATGAGCGCGACATCACCATCGCCATTATCGAACATGATATGCATGTGGTCTTTTCCCTGGCCGAACGGATCACCGTTCTGGCGCAAGGGTCACCACTGGTCGAAGATACGCCCGACAACATCAAGGGCCACCCCAAGGTGCGCGAAGCGTATCTGGGCGAAAGCGTCTAAGGGAGCGATACCATGAACGTCAAACCCGACTTTTCCAAAGGCAAGAACATGGCCGAAACGGCCCCTGCCTTCCTATCTGTATGGGACATGCAAAGCTATTATGGCGAAAGCTATATCGTGCAGGGCATTTCCTTCAACGTCCACGAAGGCGAAATCCTCGCCCTGTTGGGCCGCAATGGCGCGGGCAAAACCACCACGCTGCGCTCCATCGCACGGATGGACAGCCCGCAGGTGAACCATGGTGAGATCTGGCTCGATCACCAACCGCTGCACAAGATGTCCAGCTATCAGGCCAGCCAGGCCGGGATCGGGCTGGTGCAGGAAGACCGCGCCATCATCCCCGGTCTGACGGTGGAAGAGAACCTGCAACTGGCCCAGATTGCCCCGCCCGTCGGTTGGTCTTTGGATCGCTTGTATGAGCTTTTCCCCCGCCTTGCCGAACGCCGCAAGCAAGAGGGCGTCACCCTTTCGGGCGGCGAACAGCAAATGCTGGCCGTGGCGCGCGCCCTAGCGCGTGACATCAAGGTGCTGCTTCTGGATGAACCCTATGAAGGCCTCGCCCCCGTGATCGTGGATGAGATCGAAAAGACCCTGCGCATCATCAAGGAACAGGGCATCACCACGGTCATCGTGGAACAAAACGCCGTCCGCGCGCTTGAGCTGGCCGACCGTTCGGTGATCCTCGACACCGGCAGCATCGTCTTTGATGGCGCCGCCGAAGAAGTGCTGCAAAACGAGGAACTGCGCGCCGAATACCTGGCCATCTAGGCTGGGCCTCCCCTCCCCGCGGGTCTTAGGATTCGCGGGGCCATACCAAGAAAACGGGACAGAAATTCATGTCTGACACATACCCCCCCGCAAAATCCATCACTGATAACGCTCTCATTTCTGAGGCAAAGTACGATGAAATGTACGCCGCCTCGATCGCGGATCCGGAAGCCTTCTGGGCCAATGAGGCCAAGCGCGTCGATTGGATGAAACCCTTCACCAAAGTGAAAAACGTCTCTTATGAGTTCGGAAATGTCTCCATCAATTGGTATGAAGACGGCACGCTCAATGTGGCCGCGAATTGTGTCGACCGCCATGTCGCCACGCGCGGCGATCAAACAGCCATCATTTGGGAACCTGATAGCCCCGATGAAGAGGCGCAACAGATCACCTATGCCCAGCTATCTGAGAATGTGAACAAGCTGGCCAATGCCTATAAAACCCTCGGCGTGAGCAAAGGCGACAGGGTCGTTCTCTATATGCCGATGATCCCCGAGGCCGCCTATGCCATGCTTGCATGCGCGCGCATCGGTGCCATCCACTCGATCGTCTTCGCGGGTTTCTCGCCCGAAGCGCTGGCCGCCCGCGTTCAGGGCTGTGAGGCGGCGTTGGTGGTCACCGCCGATGAAGCCCCGCGCGGCGGTCGCGCCACACCTCTTAAGGCCAATGTCGACAAAGCACTGGCCATCTCCGGCGATGTCAAAACTCTCGTCGTGGGCCGCACCGGCGGCGATGTCCCGATGAAAGAGGGTCGTGATTTCGCCTATGGGCCCTTGATGGCCGAGGCTTCTGCCGACTGCCCGCCCGAGGAAATGAATGCCGAAGACCCGCTCTTCATTCTCTACACGTCTGGGTCCACCGGCGCGCCCAAGGGCGTGGTGCACACCACCGGCGGCTACCTCGTTTACGCGGCCATGACGCAGGAAATCACCTTCGACTACCACGAGGGTGACGTCTATTGGTGCACGGCCGATGTGGGCTGGGTCACAGGCCACAGCTATATCGTCTATGGGCCGCTGGCCAACGGGGCGACCACGCTGATGTTCGAAGGCGTGCCGACCTACCC
>JBCCAJ010000270.1:0-4512 GCA_039814845.1 Pseudomonadota bacterium
GCAAGACAGCCCACCCGAATTTGAAGGACCCGGCCCATGGCGGATGGAATGACCGACACGAGCATTAAACCCACGGAAGAAATCTCTGTTCGGGACGTATTCGGGATCGACACGGACATGACCGTGAAGGGCTTTGCCGAGGCCACGGACCGCGTGCCCGAGATCGATGATACGTATAAATTCGACCCCGACACGACGCTGGCGATTTTGGCCGGGTTCACCGCGAACCGCCGCGTGATGATCCAAGGCTATCATGGCACAGGCAAATCCACCCATATCGAACAGGTCGCTGCCCGTTTGAACTGGCCTGCCGTCCGCGTGAACCTCGACAGCCATATCAGCCGGATCGACCTTATCGGCAAAGACGCGATCAAGCTGCGCGACGGAAAACAGGTGACGGAGTTTCACGAAGGCATCCTGCCCTGGGCGCTGCGCAACCCGGTGGCGATTGTCTTTGATGAATATGACGCAGGCCGCGCCGATGTGATGTTTGTTATCCAGCGCGTGCTGGAACATGACGGCAAGCTGACGCTGCTGGACCAGAATGAGATCATAACACCCCACCCCTGTTTCCGCCTCTTTGCCACGTCGAACACCGTGGGTCTGGGCGACACGACGGGCCTTTATCATGGCACGCAGCAGATCAACCAGGCTCAGATGGACCGCTGGTCGATGGTGGCCACGCTGAATTACCTCAGCCACGACGCCGAAACAGCGATTGTCATTGCTAAGAACCCGCTCTTCAACACGGACAAGGGCCGTCAGCAGATCAGCCAGATGGTGACTGTGGCTGACTTGACGCGGACGGCCTTCATGAACGGCGATCTCAGCACCGTTATGAGCCCCCGGACAGTGATCAACTGGGCGCAAAACACGCACATCTTCCGCGATGTGGGCTATGCCTTCCGCCTCAGCTTCCTCAACAAATGTGATGAGCTGGAGCGTCAGACCGTGGCCGAATTCTACCAGCGCTGCTTTGACGAGGAATTGCCGGAGAGTGCTGCGAGCACCAGCCTCGGCTGATACCTGAGCCATGGCCCAATCCGACAACCCAGCCGAGCCGTTCAAGAAGGCCCTCGCCGAGGCCACCAAGGTCATGGCCGATGACCCGGAGTTGTCTGTCAGCTATTCAGTCGACCCGGCGGGTCTTGCGGGCGACAATATGCGCCTGCCGCAGGTCAGCCGACGCATGACCCGCGATGAGGTGCTTCAGGCGCGCGGTACGGCGGATGCGCTGGCGCTCAAGCATAAATTTCACGACACTGGGCTCAACGCCAAATACACCCCCTCCGGCGATATGGCGCGGGAGATCTATGACGCGATGGAAACCGCCCGATGCGAAGCCATGGGCGCGCGGCAGATGCCCGGCACGGCCAGCAATATCGACGCCAAGATCGGCGCTGATGCCAAGCGGCGCGGCTATGACACCATCACCAATTCCGCCGATGCCCCCCTGCCCGTCGCCGCAGGCTACCTTGTACGCCACCTGGCCACCGGGCGCGCGCTGCCAGAGGGCGCGCAAAACGTGATGGAGTTGTGGTCCAGCTTCATTGAAGACAATGCAGGCGGCACGCTGGAAGAGTTGCAGGAAAAGCTGTCGGATCAGGCCGAATTCGCCCGATTTGCCCGCCAGATCATCGATGATCTGGGCTATGGCGATCAGCTGGGCGATGATCCGGACGCGGTGGACGACGAAGATGTGCCAGACGCCGAACAGGACACGCCCGAAGAGGATCAGCCCGACAGCAGCGGTGAGGATGACAGTTCCGACACCGAAATGGAGGCGGACGCCGAGCAATCCCAAGAACAGCAGATGGATGACGCGCAGGCGCAAGTCAGCGTGGATGACATGGCGGAGGAAGAGCTTTCCGACGACATGGAGATGCCCGAGGGTGAGGCCCCCTATGAGCCGCCACCGCCTGCTCCCTTCTCGGAAGCTGACCCCGACTACAACGTCTATGACACCAAGTTCGACGAAGAGATCATGGCCGAAGATCTGGCCGAACCCGTCGAACTGGAACGCCTGCGGGCCTATCTCGATCAGCAACTGGAACCGTTGAAGGGGGCGGTGTCGAGACTGGCCAACAAGTTGCAGCGCCGCCTCCAGGCGCAACAGAACCGGTCGTGGGAATTTGATCGCGAGGAAGGCATCCTCGATGCGGGCCGCTTGGCCCGTGTGGTCGCCAACCCCACCACCCCGCTCAGCTTCAAAGTTGAAAAAGACACTGAATTCCGCGACACCGTGGTGACGCTGCTTTTGGACAATTCCGGGTCCATGCGCGGGCGGCCGATCTCTATTGCTGCCATCTGCGCTGATGTTCTGTCCAAGACGCTAGAACGCTGCCAGGTGAAGGTGGAGGTGCTGGGATTCACCACCCGCGCTTGGAAGGGCGGTCAATCGCGTGAGGCGTGGCTGGGCGACGGGCGCCCGCAACTGCCCGGGCGGCTGAATGACCTGCGCCACATCATCTACAAATCCGCCGACGCGCCCATGCGGCGGACCCGGAACAACCTGGGCCTGATGATGAAAGAAGGGCTGCTGAAGGAAAACATCGACGGCGAGGCGCTGGAATGGGCGCATAAGCGCATCACGGCCCGCCGTGAAGCGCGTAAAATCCTGATGGTGATCTCAGATGGCGCACCCGTGGATGACAGCACCCTGTCGGTAAACCCGGCCAATTACTTGGAAAAACACCTGCGCGATGTGATCGCAATGGTTGAAAAACGCCGCCAAGTGGAGCTTTTGGCCATCGGCATTGGCCATGACGTCACGCGATACTACGAACGCGCCGTCACGATCACCGATGCCGATCAGCTGGCGGGGGCCATGACTGAACAACTGGCCGCACTCTTTGATTCAGATCCGCGCGCCCGCGCCCGTGTGATGGGGATGCGCAAAGCGGGCTAGTCAAACGCGCGTCGCGCCACACCGTGAAGGGCCGCCATGCAAAAGCCAACCCGCCTGTCCCCAGATAGTGCCGCGATCCCGCAGGTCCTTTCCCTCGTCCAGCGCAGCTTTGCCTTCATGGAAGGCCGGACTGATCCGCCCTCTTCCATGCACCGCCTGACGGAAGACGCCATTGCCCAACACTGCCGCACGGGTGAGGTCTGGACCATGGATGACCCAGTCACGGCCTGCATCTTTCTAACCCTCAAACCAGAAACGCTTTACGTGGGCAAACTGGCGGTGGACGCCACGATGCGCGGTCGCGGGCTTGCGCGCAAACTGATCCAGCACGCTGAACTGCGCGCCCACGCCCTGAATCTGTCCGCGCTCGAAGTTGAGGTGCGCATTGAGCTGACGGAAAATCACCGGACCTTTGACCGCATGGGATTTGTTAAAACCGCGGAGGCTGCCCATGAGGGCTATCACCGCCCAACCTACTTCATCCTGCGCAAACCCTTATGATCTGCGCATAAAACGGGCAAAAACGATTGCGCCCGGGCGCAAACTTTGATCACCTGACAGCACCACAGATCAAAGGCCGCCCCTTGTTCCAGAGCTTTTCCGAAACCGCCCGCCCCGATCAGGGCCCGCCGCGCCTGCGGGCGCTTCAGGCGCATATGAAAGCCAACGGAATCGCCGCGACATTCATCCCCCGCGCCGACATTCATCAGGGCGAATACGTGGCCCCGGGCGATGAACGGCTGGCCTGGCTCACGGGGTTCACTGGTTCTGCGGGCTTTTGCATCGCGACCCAAGATACGGCCGGCGTGTTTGTCGATGGCCGCTATACAGAACAGGTCCGCGCGCAGGTCGATCAAACGGTTTTTACGCCTGTCAGCTGGCCCGGCACGCAACCGGCCAAGTGGCTGACGGATGCCCTGCCCGACGGCGGCACCGTGACCTATGACCCGCGCCTGCACACCGGGGCCGAGATTGAACGGCTCCGCGACGGCTTGCCAACGCGCTTCACGCTTGCCCCCCAAGAGACGCCGATCGACACGATTTGGGCGGATCGCCCTGACCCTCCTGTGGGTTCGATACGCGTGCAACCCATTGATCTGGCTGGCGAACCTCATGCCAGCAAGCGCGCACGTCTGGCCGACGATCTGGTGGCCGCGGGCCATGAGGGCGCGCTCATCACCCTGCCCGATGCCATTGCCTGGCTTCTCAACATCCGTGGCTCTGACATCCCGCGCAATCCTATTCCGCACGCCTTTGCACTGCTTCTTTCTGATGCCCGCGTGACCCTCTTTGTGGATGAGGCAAAGCTGAATGACGGCATCCGCGCGCATCTGGGCAATGAGGTGACCATCGCGCCCTATGCGGCCGTATTTGAGGCCGCTGAGGCGTTCGAAGGCACGCTGCGCCTCGATAAATCCTCCGCCCCGATCATCTTTTCGCAATCGCGAGAGGCCGCCGGTCGCGACACCGCTTGGGGCGACGACCCGTGCCTTCTGCCCAAATCCCGCAAGAACGAGGCCGAGATCGCCGCCACCCGCGCCGCCCATCTGCGCGACGCGGCCGCGATGTGCGAATTTCTGACCTGGTTTGATGAAGGCCGCCCC
>JBCCAJ010000236.1:0-5002 GCA_039814845.1 Pseudomonadota bacterium
CACCGCCACTGGATGATGGGCCCTGAGGGTGAGGTGATCCCGGAGCGGGTCATCGACAAACCGCCGACGGCCGAATTGAAGCATGACCAAAAAGACAGCGATTCCTTGCCGGACTACCCGGTGCTGGATGGCATTTTGGACATCTTGATCGATCAGGATGGGTCTATCGCGGATTGCGTGGCGGCGGGCTACAGCCGTGACGATGCCAAGCGCGTGGAACATTTGATCTACATCGCCGAATACAAACGCTTCCAGTCCGCCCCCGGCACGCGCCTTTCCAAACGGGCCTTCTGGCTCGATCGACGCTATCCGATTGTGAACCGCTTCCGCGACGGATCGTAGGCGAGGCGCGCCCGCAAGGGAGCGATGAGCCACACCGCAATCCCGGCTAGTCAAACCAAATTTCCCCGCTATACTACCGAACATGACCAAGCAGGATCATATCGCACCCAGCAAAGGCGCCCCCGTGGCTTGCCTTTCTCTCCTGCTGCTCCTAAGCCGCCTCTGAGCGTGCCGGGACTTGGCGCGACCGCTCAGAGGATTGCGTGACGCGCCACAGGCTTAGGACAACGAAAAGAGATACCCCATGACAAACGCAGATAAAGACCGCGTCGTTATTTTTGACACCACCTTGCGAGATGGCGAACAAAGCCCCGGCGCGACCATGACCCATAACGAAAAGCTCGAGATTGCGGGGCTTTTGGATGAAATGGGCGTCGATATCATCGAAGCTGGCTTCCCCATCGCCTCTGAAGGCGATTTCCAGGCGGTGAGTGAGATTGCCAAACGGGCGAACACGTCCGTAATCTGCGGACTGGCGCGGGCCAATTTCAAAGACATTGACCGCTGTTGGGACGCGGTGCAGCACGCCAAGCGCCCCCGCATTCACACGTTCATTGGTACATCGCCACTGCACCGGGCCATCCCCAACCTTACCCAGGATGAAATGGCCGAACGCATCCACGACACGGTCACCCACGCCCGCAACCTGTGTGACAACGTGCAATGGTCGCCCATGGATGCCACGCGCACCGAATGGGATTATCTGGCCCGCGTCTGCGAGATTGCGATCAAGGCCGGTGCCACCACGATCAACATCCCAGACACGGTGGGCTACACCGCGCCGGTGGAAAGCGCGGACCTGATCAAGCGCTTGATCGACGAAGTGCCGGGCGCGGATGAAGTGGTCTTTGCCACCCATTGTCACAACGATCTGGGGATGGCCACGGCCAATTCGCTGGCCGCTGTTGCGGGCGGCGCGCGTCAGATCGAATGCACCATAAATGGCTTGGGCGAACGGGCCGGAAACACCGCGCTGGAAGAGGTGGTGATGGCCATGAAAGTGCGCAGCGATATCATGCCGTACTACACCGAAATCGACACCACCAAAATCATGCATGTCAGCCGCCGGGTGGCCACCGTCAGCGGGTTCAACGTGCAATTCAACAAGGCCATCGTCGGCAAGAACGCCTTTGCGCATGAATCGGGCATCCACCAGGATGGCATGCTGAAAAACGCCGAAACCTTTGAGATCATGCGCCCTGAGGATGTGGGACTGACGGAAACCAATATCGTGATGGGCAAACATTCGGGCCGCGCTGCGTTGCGCTCGAAACTCAGCGATTTGGGTTATGAATTGGCGGACAATCAGCTCAACGATCTGTTCGTGCGCTTCAAGGACCTCGCCGATCGCAAAAAGGAAGTCTATGACGACGACTTGATCGCGCTGGTCACGGCGGGGGAAGACATTGAAAATGATCGCTTGGTCCTGCAGTCCTTGGCGGTTCAGTGCGGCACCTCCGGCAAGGCCAAGGCCGACATGGTTATGGCGGTGGACGGAGAAGAAAAATCCGCCACCGAAAGCGGCGATGGCCCTGTCGATGCGGCGTTCCGCGCCGTGCGGGCGCTGCATCCAAACACTGCGCGCCTGTCGCTTTACCAGGTGCATGCGGTGACCGAAGGCACCGATGCGCAGGCCACTGTCACGGTACGGCTGGAAGAGGATGGGTTTATTGCAACAGGGCAATCGGCGGATACCGATACTGTCGTGGCTTCGGCCAAAGCTTATGTCGTGGCTTTGAACCGCCTTCTGGTCCGACGCGACAAGCTGACCGGCAAAGACCGGCGAGAGATCAGCTACAAGGATGTGTCCTGACAGGCCGGTGGCGCAGAGCCATCTGTGCAATTGCGCACTGGCGAGTGACCGGGCTGCGAATTATGTTGAGCGCTGCACCTAGTTAACGCAAGGCAATCCGTGGCCCGAACTGACACTCAAGAAAAAGGTTTCCGCACGATCCGAGAGGTCGCGCCCTATCTTTGGCCCGACGGGGAACCGTGGGTCAAACGCCGGGTCGTGGCCGCATTAGTCGCGCTGTTTCTGGCCAAGGTCGTCGCGGTTGGCACCCCGTTTTTCTACAAAGGCGCGGTGGATGCGCTGTCGGGTGAGGCCTCGGGCGAGGCTTGGGTGCTGGCGCTGGGCGCGGTGGGTCTGACCATCGCCTATGGCATGGCGCGGCTTCTCAATATCGGGTTTCAACAGCTGCGTGACGTGATTTTTGCGCGGGTGGGGCAGCGGGCGCTTCGGCAACTCGCGCTACGCACCTTCCGGCATATCCACCAGATGTCTCTCAGCTATCACATCACGCGCAAAACCGGCGGGCTGTCGCGGATCATTGAGCGCGGGGTGAAGGGCGTCGAATTTCTGCTGCGCTTCCTTTTGCTGTCCGTTGGGCCGCTGCTGATCGAACTGCTGATGATTTCCATCGTGCTTTGGGCGTTTTTTGACGTCTGGTATCTGGTCGTCGTGCTGGGGGTGGTGATCTTGTATGTCACCTTCACCATCAAGGTCACCGAATGGCGCGTCCGCTTGCGCAAAGAGATGAACGATCAGGACACGGACGCCAACCAAAAGGCCATCGACAGCCTGCTCAACTTTGAGACCGTCAAGTATTTTGGCGCCGAAGGCCGAGAGGCCGCGCGCTATGACGTGGCGATGGAAGGCTATGAGACAGCAGCGCTCAAGACCTCTTATTCCCTAGCGTTTCTGAACGTGGGCCAGGCAGTTCTGATCACTGCAGGGCTTGTGGGCGTGATGGTCATGGCGGCCTTTGGCGTGCAGAACGGCACGATGACGGTGGGCGATTTCGTGATGGTGAACGCCTACATGATCCAGATCACCATGCCTTTGAATTTTCTGGGCTTTGTCTACCGTGAGATTCGGCAGGCGCTGGTAGACATGGGCGAGATGTTTGATTTGCTGGAAAAGAACACTGATGTGTCCGACAAACCCGGTGCGGCGGCGTTGAAGGTGGAGGGCGGTCGCGTCAGCCTTGAGGGCGTTTCTTTCGCCTATGCGAAGGACCGCCCCATCTTGAAAAACGTGTCCATTGATGTGCCTGCCGGGCAGACCGTGGCCATCGTTGGGCCTTCGGGGTCGGGCAAATCCACCATCGGGCGGCTTCTCTTTCGCTTTTACGACGCGGGCGGTGGCGCGGTGAAGATCGATGGGCAGGATATCCGCGATGTCACGCAAGACAGCCTGCATGCCGCCATCGGCGTGGTGCCGCAAGATACGGTGCTGTTTAACGATACCATTGGCTATAACATCGCCTATGGCCGGGACGGGGCCACGCAGGCGGATGTGGAGGCGGCCGCGAAGGCTGCGCAAATTCATGATTTCGTGGCGGGCCTGCCCGATGGGTATGACACCCAGGTGGGCGAGCGTGGGTTAAAGCTATCGGGTGGTGAAAAGCAACGCGTTGGGATTGCACGGACGTTTCTAAAGGATCCGCCCATTCTTCTGCTGGATGAGGCGACGAGTGCGCTTGATACCGAAACAGAACAGGGCATCCAGGAGGCCCTGACCCGCGCAAGCGAAGGCCGCACTGTCATCACCATCGCGCATCGTTTGTCGACCGTGGCGGAGGCGGACCGGATCGTGGTGTTGGAGGCAGGCGAGGTCGTGGAAGAAGGGCACCACGCGGAGCTTCTTGAACGTGACGGGCGCTATGCCGCGCTTTGGCGGCTGCAGACCAGTGAAGAGATGGCTTGAGCATGGCGGAACTGCAGGTTTGCATTGAATGCGGCATGGAAAAAGCAGCCCCGGGGGAGAGGCCAGCGGGGGAAGTGCTTTACGAACTGATTGAACGCATGGTGGACGAGCTTGGCATGGAAGGTCTTCAGGCAAGGCAGGTGGCGTGTCTGGGCAATTGTGATGCAGATTGCCGTCTGGCGCTTGCTGACCCGGACAGGTGGTCGTGGATGTTGGGGCAATTGGACCCAGTCGATGATGAGGCGCTATTGCGCGACGTGATTGCGCTTTGGCTGGCTGCGCCCAAAGGGTTGATCCCCAAGGCCGACCGCCCGGTCGGCCTCAAGGACAAGACCTTGGGACGCATGCCGCCGGTTATGACGTCAAACAGAGGTGTTTTGCGCCCGCGACGATAAACCTGAGGCACCTTGCTTCATTCAAAAGCCCCGCCTGACAGACGCAATCAGGTCGCGTCGGTCCGCCCCCAAGGGGCGCGGCGCGTTCGCACCACCGCGCGGACCGCCTCGTCAACAAAGATCTGGAGTGCTTCAGGTAAAAGGCCGGAAACTCTAGGCGTCGGTGGCGATTTTGCGCAGTTCGAACTTCTGGATCTTGCCGGTCGAGGTTTTTGGCAATTCCTGGAAGACCACCTTCTTGGGCGTTTTGAACCCGGCCAGCCGTTCGCGGGCGAATTTGATGATCTCTTCGCTCGTGGCTTCGGCCCCGGCCTTCAACTCGATAAAGGCGCAGGGCACCTCGCCCCATTTGTCGTCGGCCATTGCAACCACGGCGCAAAGCGACACGGCTGGATGGTGCATCAGCGCGCCCTCCACCTCAACGGATGAGATGTTTTCGCCGCCCGAGATGATGATGTCTTTCGCGCGGTCGGCCACTTTCAGATAGCCATCAGCATGTTGGTAAGCGATGTCACCGGAGTGGAAATACCCACCCGCAAAAGCCTCTTCGGTCGCC
>JBCCAJ010000148.1:0-6573 GCA_039814845.1 Pseudomonadota bacterium
CAGCTTTACCGCGTGTTCTCCAACCTGATCCGCAACGCGCGCCAGGCGATCACCGCGACGGGCCGCCCGGGGGAGATCTGCGTGAAGGCCGAGGCGATGGAGGCGAGCTGTGTGATCGAGGTTGCGGACACCGGCCCCGGCCTGCCCGCGCGGGCGCTCGAGAACATCTTCCAGCCCTTCAAGGGAGGCGTGCGGCGCGGCGGGACGGGCCTGGGCCTCGCCATTGCCGCCGAGCTGATCCGTGGGCACGGTGGCGCGCTGGAGCTGATCGAAACCTCGCCCGAGGGCACGCGGTTTCGCATTGTCCTGCCCACACGCCGTGCCGCGGGCGTGTGATCGGTGGTGGCAGGTTGCGGGTGTCGTGGTGCGGTGCTGCGAAGGGCCGAAACACCCCTTGCAAACCCCCGGCCCCGCGCGTAGATAGCAAGCTCGCGGACCGATAGCTCAGCTGGATAGAGTACCTGACTACGAATCAGGGGGTCGGGGGTTCGAATCCTCCTCGGTCCGCCACCGCACCTTGAAATCATTAGATAAAATGAATATTTCTGCAATATACCCCACATAGAACCCCACATTGGAGAAGCGCTTGCTTGGTAGTCTGTCGGCGGGATTAGGGGCGGCCTGCGACCAATGCGGGCAATCGCGCGTTCATATTCTCCATCAGAACTAGGGCGCATTCCACTGTCTCCCCCGTCATCGCAATCTGAATCTGGCCCGCAGGCACGGCTTGATCCCATGTGAAATTTCCGGTGAGGAAGTCCAGCACGTCGCGTTTATAGTCCGTGTCGGGATTTTGCAGGTGGTCGCCCTTTGTCTCCAGAACCACAACGCGCCCAGTGCCCGCGTTGCCGGCAGTGGCGAAGATGAAGTCGGGATAGATGCGCCCACGCTTCCAGCCTTGCAGGCCGTAGTTCGACTTTGCCACGTTCCGGTGCCACCATTTCACCGCCCTCTCGCCATCCAGATGCACCGCGACGTTCTGTTCCTCGCCGTTTAACTCGTTCCGGTAGACAGGTGAAAAGAGGCTATGCTTCAGTGCCCCGCCATCGGCCCCGGTCAGGTGCGGCGAGCCATTCGGTTCGGTCGAAAGGATACGATCGGGCATTGGCCAGTTGTTCCCGTCCAAACGCAATCGGAATTGAATCCGCCCGGCCTTCACGTCATTGCGGAACAATGCCTCGGCGCGGGCGTCACGTTCTTTGGTCAAGGCCAGCCGCAGCGCGTCGATGATCACGCCGGATGCGTACCCCAGCTTCGCCGCATCAAAGCCCCGCGCTTCCAGCCCCGCCACCAGATCGGCCACGATCCCGCGCGCCACGAACGGATTTGGCACCAGATCGGAAATCACCCGCACCACGTAGGACGGTTCGAAGCGCAGCGTTTCTGCCGCAGCGGCTAAAACCTCGCCTTTGAAGTGTCCGTCCTCTCCGGCGTCGGTCAGGGTAATGCGCTGCAGCTGCCCTGCCGCTTGTTTCGGGTTGTCGGGAATTCCCGCAACAACTGGCGTAGGCGAATATTCCCGCCAGTCGATAGCCGCCAGAATATCAGCCTCGTAGTCGAGGTCGCGTTGATCTTGCCCGTCCACTCGCAGCACTTTCGGCAGGTAGATCCTCAGGTTCTTGAAATCTGCCCGCCGTTGGATCTTGTGAACGACGCCAGAGTTCGCGGCCACGCCGTCCTGGGGCACCTCGATCACTAAATCCGCCAGGCCATCGCGTTCCAGCCCTGACTTGATCGCTTCCACCACATCGCGTGTCGCCGCATGGTGGGTGACCACATAGCATTCATCGAGTGCCGCCACGCCAGTTTTCAGCGCGTAGGGTTGGCGCAGGATGCGGCCCACAAGCTGTGTCATGGCTGAACGATTGGACGCCGCCGCCAGCGAGCACAAAACATAGGCGAACGGGCAATCCCAGCCCTCTTGCAGCGCCGCCTTGGTCACGATGACCCGCACCCGGTTGGTTGGCGACAAAAGGTCTTGGTTCTCCGGCTGATTGAGGTCGTTCTGTTCGGCGGTCTTGATCGCCACTTCTGCGTCATCGAGCCCCGCCGCCAACAGCCATTCCTTTATATCTTCCGCGTGAATGTGCTGCCCGTCGCGCTGATCCTTTCCGGTGCGCTCCACCTGCACAAGCATGATGGGCCGGATATAGGCCGCAGCGCCCCGGTCAGCGCCATAGGCGCGCGCCTCTACGTCCAGGGCGTTTAGCCTGCCCAGCGCCGCCGTGAGCGTTCCGCGCCAGTCTGCGCCCTGCCTCGGGTCGAGGTTCAGCGGCATCTTGATCATATCTTCGGCGTGCAACTCGCGCCCCGTCACCTCCACCAACAGGTTTGCATGGCGCGCCGGTCGTGGGTTCGCGCCGCCACGTGCCGCCACATCCTTGGGCGTCGCAGTCAGTTCCAGGACGAAGATCGGGTTGAAGCCGTAGAGCGTTTGGTGCGCCAATTCGGAAGTGGCCTTCTGCCCCTCGTCCATCACTACAACCGGCTGGATTTTCCGCAGAGCGTTGCCCAGGCTGTCTTTCACCATCGGGAACATATCTGCATAGCCATCAAGGTTCGGCACCGCCTCGAATTCTCGCGCATGCGCCGCCTGATCTCCCTCGGGGGCAAAGAACCCATGCACGTCGCCACGGTCGCGGAAAATGCGCAAGGTTTCCTTGTTCTGCCGATTGCCCGATTGCAGCATCAGGATCATCACGCAAAGGTTGGCGTCCGCGTCCCGCGCGTCCAGCCGGTCGGATTTCTCCATCACCTTCACCCGCCCCGCCGCCGCGCGGTCAAGCGCCTGTCGGTAAGGGTGCTGGCGGTTCTTCAGCGCCTTCAGCGTCTGGGAATAGATCGCCTCGTTCGGCACGATCCACAGCACGAAGCCGGTGTTCATCGCCAGATACCGACCCATGATCCGGCTGACCCCGTTCACCGCCAGCCAGGTCTTGCCGCCGCCCGTGGGCACTTTCAGCGTGACGTTCGGCACCGCCCGGCCAACGCCATCCTTGCGCGGGGAAAAGGGCACGTTCCCGCGGGACAGGGGCAAGCGCCCAGCGCCTTTCAGGTTCGCCCATGCGGTTTCGGTAAAGTCCATCGCCGGGATGGGCAGGTTCGGGCTCGAAGCCCGCAGCGCGTCAATCTGATCGGACTCGGCCTTTCGCGCCTTCAACTCATCCAGATAGGCATCCAGCGTGTCCAGCACCCGCACCTGATAATCGAGCGTGCGCATCAGTCATGTTCCATCCGATAGAGCGAATGGGGGAGCGGCACGAATTCAACTGGCAATCCTTCAGCGTCCAGCATCCGCTGGCTGACATAGCGGGCAGGGGCAAAGACGAAGTGGCGCGCATCTGGGTGCGCCCCGGCCACCTGTCGCGCGAAACTCAGCGTCAGGGCGGCATCGGGGGATTTCAGCCAGTCGAGATCGGGGCGATAGATCAGCCACACATGGGTGCCGTTTGCCTCGCCTACATAGGCGCTGCCTTCGTCCAACTTGGCGGGGTCGAGCGGTTGCGAGGTCGCCATGTGGAACAGCCACCCGGCCAGCGCGTCATAGGATGGAAGCGCCGCGCCGGTCAGGATACCATCAAGGTCGATGGGGTCGCCCAGCGTGCAATAGGTGAACTCGCCGCCAAGGCCTGACCTTAGAGTTTCATTCTTAGCCCCCGGCACACCGATTTGGACCCGCGCCACTCGCTCGCGCGTGAGTTCGTCCGCATAGCTCTCTCCCTCAACAAGAATGAAGCGTCGCTGACCTTCGTCCTTAGCATTGAGATTCATGACCGCGTGTGCCGTAGTTCCCGACCCAGCAAAACTGTCCAGAACAACTGAGTCCTGGCGTGTAGCGTAAGAAAGGATCTTTTCGACCAATTGTGTCGGCTTCGGTGTATCAAATGCCTTCTTGCGGTCAGGAAATAAGTCACGCAATTCATATGCAGCTGTTCGCCCGTCGAGTTCGATTACGCTCGGCAGTTTATCCAAGAAGTCTTTGGCGTAGACCTTCAGTTCAATGATCTTTTTATGGTCATCACCGAAGAGGATCTTGTCTTGTTCGAGGAGGTCTTGCATCGTTTCTTCAGGGAAGCGATATCCCATCAACGGTTGCTTGCAGGGTTTGCCTGTTTCGGGGTGGATCACATCATATCGGTAGCCTTCTCGTCCCGGGTTGTGGACGCTCTGACTACCCGTGTAGATACCGTCCTTATCGATGTACTTGTATCGATCAAGCGGCCATAACTCGCTTTTGTGCCCTCTAAACCATTGAGTGTAAGCGGATTGCATCGCATGTGGATCGGGAAAATCCCGCGCAAAGTCTTCGCCAACGCGCACAAGAAGGTCTTTGACATCTGAAAATTGAGACTTCCAAACCTTCTCAACCGAATTCTTGTTTTTTGAGAAACAAAGAATGTACTCGTGCTCTACGGCAATCCGCGTCGGGTTGTTGTCGGTAACGTTCTTCCAAATTATCGTTCCAATCCAATGGGATGGGTCGCCGGAAATCTCGTCAAGCATAAGACGAACGTTATACAACTCGTTGTCATCGATGCAGATGAAGATGATTCCGTCTTCCGACAGCAAATCAAAAAGTAGCCGCAGCCGGGGCCACATCATCGCACACCATTTGTCGTGGCGCAGCCCGTCCTCAATCCCGATGGGATTGGCGTCCAGCCATTCCCGGATCATCGGCGCGTTCACGTTGTCGTTGTAGGCCCAGCCTTCGTTGCCCGTATTGTATGGCGGGTCAATGAAGATGCAGTCCACACGCCCCGCATACATCGGCATGAGCGCCTTCAGCGCGTGTAGGTTGTCGCCCTGCACGATCAGGTTCCCGTCCAGCCGCGCCGGGCCGATCCCCTTATCCACGTGCATTTCCAAGGGTCAGAACGGCACCGCAAGGTGGTGGTTCCAGATGAATTCCTTGCCCTTGAACACCAGCTCAGTCATTCCGCTCCCTTGTGCTAGCCCGATACAACAGAAAACCGCCCACCGGAGCAATAGCTGGTTCGCCTGTTGCTACATCATGCCCCGAATCAACTCGCCCTGCCTTGAAGGCGACACGGGGCAATACGCGCTGAGCGTCGTGGCGATATTCTCGTGTCCAAGGTTCATCGACCACGCCTTGAATTGCTCGGGCGTCTTGCAATGGTCGTTCGCAAGTAGGCCAAGGGTCTTGCGGAAACTGTGCGGGGCGAAGGGGGGTAAACCGGCACTTGTGAAGTCATTCTTGATCACGCTGCGCAACCTACCCGCATTGGTGTAGGTGTCGCGCGACAGGCCCAGCGCGGCGAATGTGCCACCCTTCAGGCCCATCTTCGGCTTGGGAAATAGGGCGTCGGTCGGGCCGAACAGTTCCTCTTGCCGCAGGTATGCGACCCAATCGCGGAAAGTTTGCAGATAGGCATCGTCGACCGGAAAAAACCATGTGGTGAAGGTCTTCGCAGACTTGGTCTTCACATCGCGGGCGTCCTGATAGACGCAATTTTCCACAAGATCGACGTGTTTCAGGCACATGGACGCAATCGCCCCGTCCCGCGCCCCGGTCAGCATTAGGAAGGCAAAGAGCGCCTTGTCGCGGCGTTGTAGCGACGTCACGCCGGGCATCTGGGCAAAGGCGTGGCGGCATTGCTCGGGCGTCGGGCCAGGCGTGTCGCGGGTTGTATGGGCTATGCGGGCGTCCTTGGCGTTCAGGTTGAAATACTCGGCATCAGCATAGGCGATCCGCGACTCGTAGCCCGGTTGCCCTGCTAGCCAGTGAATGAATGCCTTGACCATGCGCAGGGTGCTATCGACCGTGGCCTTGGAAAGTGGCGCGTCGTTGCGGGCATTCTTCTCGTTCGACAGGCCATTCTTGAAGGTGATGGCATGCTCAATATGAAACCGCTTGAAAGGCTTGTAGCCGGTGCTGCGTTCAAAGCGAAGGATGGCATCAGCGGCCTTGTCTACCGTGGCCATGTCCCTACGCTTAGCTTCGCGAAGGAATTGCAGATAGCGGCGCTTGATACGTTCGTTTTCCTCATGAAATTTCCGGGCCATTGTACATCCTTTCCGAAGTGATGGTTCAAGAGGGGGGCGTAGTATCCTTTAGGCTCGCCGCCCCTCTTTGATGGCGATCTCGAAAGTCCGGCTGAAATGGTCGATCTTGGTCTGGCTGATCATGCGATTGCAGGTACCGCCGCACACCTCGCAAAGCCCCAACAGGCGCGCGGTCTTCGGGGTTTGTGGGATGCAATCAACCATCAACCCCATAGGTTTGCGACTTGCCTTGCAGGTCAAGCAATAGAGCTGATCCGGTTGCAATGGTGCTTTTGCTGCCTTGGCGCGATGCTCAAGAAGATGGCGCAGGGCATCCCCGAGGATCAGGAACGGGCGCTGCGATTTCATCAGGGGTAAACCGGACTTTACCCAACTGCGAACGGTGCCGATGGATACTCCCAAAGCATTCCGGCGACCAAGAGCCTGGACAGTTTTGACTTCAAAGCCATTCCTTCATTGAACAAGATGCTCGTGATGGAACTGGCCCGATGCGAGTTCGTCACTCGCCGGGAGAACATAATCGCTCTCGGGCCATCAGGCACCGGTAAG
>JBCCAJ010000246.1:0-4826 GCA_039814845.1 Pseudomonadota bacterium
CGATTGAAACCCTGACCGAGGCCGAAAGCTTTGCCGTCGATCACGGCTTCAGCCCGCTGTCCTTTGTGGCGATCCCCGCAGAGGGCGATTTCCAGGGCGAGCCGTTCTTTGGCGAAACCGTCCATGCCGGTGATGTGCTGGCCCCCGGTGACAGCGTCGACCGGGATGAGGATGCGATCGTTGTCACGGGCAAGATTGATCTGCCCAAAGCGGAACCTGAACCTGTCGCAGAGGACGGCCCCGCGCCTGAGGATATAACCTCAACAGAGCTTTCGCCTGAGCCTGAGCCTGAGCCCGAACCGGAGGCCAAACCAGAGGCCAAACCAGAGCCTGAGCCCACCCCCGTCGCCGGGTTCCAATCTGCCCGTCGTGCGGCCCCGCCGACCGAAGCTGAAATTGAACCTGAGCCGGCGGCGCCTGTTGTCGACACCGCGACCACTAAACCAGACGCGCCAGAACCAGAAGCACCTGCCTCAGCAACATCCGTCGAGGTCCCACCAGTCGAGGTCGCGCCAACACCGGCTTCAGCACCGACCCCAGCACCGACCCAAGCACCGACCCCAGCACCGCCGCCAACTCCACCAATGGCCTTCTCATCGGCCCGCCGTGCGCCATCGCTGGATGCGCCAAACGCGACAGACTTGCCTCAAAGTCGCTTCAGCCCGGCCGCTACTGACGATGCCGCAACGTCAAAGCCAGACACCCTTTCCGTCACACCTTCTGGCACACCTTCTGGCACACTTCCCGGCGCCCCCCCAGTCAGCAAGGCCCCCCCGGCCCCCACACCTGATGCGGCGCCGCCGGTCACAGGACCTGAAACAAAGCAACCCGAGGCAGCAGAACTCTCCGCCGTGGCACAGGCTCGCGCGGATACGTTCAAAAACCCTGGCAAAAACCCTGGCAAAGACACAGGCAAGAACCCGGGCAAAGACACAGCTCAAGACACGCCCAAAGCGCCCCCGGTTCCGATCCGCCCTGCGGCAACGCCGTCTGCGCCCGCCTCAAACCACCCCGGCCGCCTTGCCTTCTTGTCGCAGCGCACGACTGATCCCGATGAACCCTCCGCTGGCGCACGGGCACAGGCAGCGGCCAAAGCGTCTGGTGCCGCGATCAGCGCAGGTCTCAGCGCAGGTCTCAGCGCAGGTCTCGGCGCAGGTTTGACATCCAAACTCGGTTCCAAACTGGGCAAAGGTCTGCGAGGCGGGTTGAAATCAGGCCTCACCAAATCCCGCGGTGCCGCGGCGGGAATGGCCGGGGCAGCGGCTGGTCTGCGCGCCAAATCCTCCGCTCCTGCGGTTGCTGATCAAACCGCAAACCGCGCGTTTGAGGATGAACGCCAACGCATGACCGTCTTCGGGGCGCGCAACCCCGACAACGCCTCCACGGAAAGCAACCCGCGTTTTATGGCGCTGGCGCTGACGGCTGGTTTGCTCTTCTTGCTGGTGGGCATTGCCGCCTGGGCCGCGTTGTTCCTGGATGGCGGCCTGTCGAGCCTCTTCAGATCGTCCGACGATGTGCAATTCGCCGAAGACCCAGCCGCGATTGAAGCGCCCGAGGCAGTGGAGCCTGAGGCAGGCTCCCAGATTGCCGCCCTTCCGCAAGACCCCGTGGCAGAGGGCATTCAAGAGACCGAAGCGCTGGCCGATGCACCGCTCGACACCCTGCGCCCGGATGAACCGATCTCGGAAGAGCTGTCACCGGATGAGGCCCGTGCCCGCTATGCCGCAACGGGCATCTGGCAACGGTCCCCCACGGTGGCGCGTGCGCCGCTCGAAGGGCAATTTCAGGATGTTTATCAAACCTCTCTGGATTCGGATGTGAATTTCTCGGACGCTGTGGCGCTGCCACGGGTGGCCAGTCTTTTGCCATCTGCACGGCCCGCAATCCCGGGCAATCCGCTCCCACCCGGCACGGATAATGTGGCCCGCGATACGCGCGGGTTCGTGCAAGCAACGCCCGAAGGCACGGTCACGCCGGATCGTCTGATCACCATCTTTGCCGGGCCACCGCCCCTTGTTCCACCCGCCACGCCTGAACGTGCGGAACCCGAAGTGGTGGAAGTGGCCCTTGCGCCCGAGCCTGAAACAGCTGCCCGTTCGGAAGACGCAGGCCTGCGCCCCCGCGCCCGCCCCACTGATCTGTCCGACGGGTTTGAACGCTCCAACAATGGCGGCCGCACACTGGATGAGCTGCAAAACCTGCGTCCCCGTCTGCGCCCGCAAAGCGCGCAGGAACAGGCGCTGGCAGAGGCTGGCATCTCACCCGAGATCGCCGAGAATGATGAAAATCTCTTCGACGATGCCACAGAGGAGGCCGTAGCCGCCTCCCTCAAACCGCGCATACGGCCTTCGAACTTCGCCAGGATCGTGGAAGAAACCCGCGAAACCGCCGCGGCAGAGCCGGTCAGCATCGAACAGCAGGTAGAGGTCTCAATCCCCACCACCGCGTCTGTTGCCCGCGCCGCGACAGAGCGCAACCAGATCTCCCTGCGTCGCGTCAACCTCATCGGCGTCTACGGGTCTGACGGCAACCGCCGCGCGCTCGTCCGCCTGCCCAGCGGGCGGTACAAGAAGGTTGAAGTGGGCGACCGTCTGGACGGTGGCCGGGTTGCCGCCATCGGCGATGGCGAACTGCGCTACACCAAGGGTGGGCAATCTGTCGTCCTGAAAATGCCGCGCAGCTAAGCACGCGCAAAGCGGCTCAATTTAATGCGACTTCGCAATGCACCTGAGGGAAACTCGGGCAACGCATTCTTTAAAAGAATGCGGCCGAAGTCTTTTAAAGACTTCGCGCCCCTTCCCACCTTGAAGCGCGCCAAACATGCGGTAGGTTAAACCATACCATGCCCGCCAAAGGGCATGAGCAGTGTTCAAGGCGCATCCCCGATGGAAGGTTTCCTCTTTCAAGCCACGATATTCCTCGCCGCGGCGGTGATCGCGGTGCCCTTGGCTGCGCGTCTGGGGCTGGGTTCCGTGCTGGGCTATATCGCGGCGGGCATTCTGATCGGCCCTATTTTCGGCTTTGTCGGCGGCCATGAAACGGTCGAGCTTCAGCACTTCGCCGAATTTGGCGTGGTCATGATGCTCTTCTTGATCGGGCTGGAGGTTGAACCCCGCGCGCTTTGGCAAATGCGGGACAAGCTTTTGGGCCTCGGTGGGCTGCAAATCGGCCTCACCACGCTGGCGATCATGGTGATCACCGCCCTCTTTGGCATCCCGTGGAGCGTGGCACTCGCCATTGGCATGATCTTCGCGCTGTCATCGACCGCCATCGTGCTGCAAACCCTGTCCGAAAAGGGGCTGATGCAAACCGGCGGTGGGCGCTCGGCCTTCTCCGTTCTGCTGGCACAGGACATCGCCGTCATCCCCATGCTGGCTTTCCTGCCGCTTTTGGCCCTGCCCAAAACGCCCAACATGATCCTCGGCGAAACAATGGAACGGCTCAGCGAGGGCGAGGACCATGGCGATCATTCCGTGGCGGGTCATGAAGCGGCGGTGTCCTTCATCGAAAGCCTACCCGGCTGGGGCGTCACCCTTGTCACGATCGCCAGCGTGGCCGCGATTGTCCTGGCTGGCATCTATCTGACCCGCCCTGTTTTCAAATTCATCCACGCCGCGCGCCTGCCTGAATTGTCCACCGCTCTGGCGCTTTTGATTGTCGTTGGCATCGCGTTTCTGATGAACCTTGTGGGCCTGTCGCCAGCCCTTGGCGCATTCCTTGCGGGCGTGGTTCTGGCCTCGTCTGAGTTCCGCCACCAACTCGAAAGCGACATCGCGCCGTTCAAAGGCCTGCTTCTGGGCCTTTTCTTCATCACCGTCGGTGCGGCGATCAATTTCGCGATCCTCTTCAGCAGTTTTTTCACGGTGATCGGCCTGGCGCTGGCCGTGATCGTGATCAAGGGCGGCATTCTCTACATGCTGGGCCGCGCGTTTGGCATGCGTGGGCGCAACCTGTGGCTTTTCACCCTGTCACTGGCACAGGCGGGGGAATTCGGGTTCGTTCTCATCGCGTTTTCCGGGCAACAAAACGTTGTGCCACCTGCGATGACGGAATTGCTTTTGCTGGTCGTGGCCATTTCCATGCTCATCTCGCCGCTTCTGTTTATCCTCTACGACTGGCTGTCGCATCGGATGGAGGACAGCATCGACCCCCACACGCCCGACGAAATCGACACCCAAGGCCCTGTCATCATCGCAGGCATCGGGCGCTTCGGTCAGATCGTAAACCGGCTGGTACGGTCCAGCGGGTTTGACACGGTTGTTCTGGATCACGATCTCGACGCGATCCAGCGGATGCGCCGCTTCGGGATCAAAAGCTTCCTCGGCGATCCATCGCGGCCTGAACTCCTCCATGCCGCTGGCATCAAAGAAGCCAAGGTGCTGGTCGTCGCCCTTGATGATGCTGAGGCCACGACCCGGTTGGTGGCCTTTGCCCGCCGCGAACGGCCCGACATCCACATCGTCGCCCGCGCCCGGGACCGCACCCACGTGTTCCGCCTGTATCAAGCCGGGGCCAATGACATCGTGCGAGAGATGTTCGACAGTTCGCTGCGCGCCGGGCGTTACGTGTTGGAAAATCTTGGACTCACGGATTTTGAGGCCTCGGAACTGCAAAGCACCTTTTTCCAGCATGATCGCCACTCGGTGCGCGAATTGGCGGCGCTGTGGGACCCGTCCATCCCCACGACGGAAAACACCGCCTATATCGCCCGCGCGATGGAACTGGAGAAAGACCTCCAAACCATGCTTCTGTCACAGCTTGAAGTCGCCGTCGCGGAAGAGGCCGACGAAGAACACGACCGCGAACAGGCGTGATCCGGGCCGTCC
>JBCCAJ010000233.1:0-5039 GCA_039814845.1 Pseudomonadota bacterium
CGATCAGCCGGTTGGACGCGATGGGCCCGTTCAAGCGCCGCGAAATGCAATGCCTGCGCCACAACGCGCCTCTGCTGCTGGAGTTGTTGACCCAGCATGTCACCGCGATCAGCCCGGCCCCGCCTCCCGTTGCCGGCGACAGCCCGGTGCTGTCTGACCTGATCGCGTCCTACACCGAAGGCACGTTGTCCATCCGCCTGACCAAACGAGAGGCACAGATCGCCGCCCTAGTTATGCAAGGTCATTCGAATGGGTCGTCGGCCTTGGCCTTGGGTATCGCGCGGGAGACCTGCAAAGTGCACCGGCGGAACCTCTACCGCAAACTGGGCATCTCCTCCCAACGCGATCTGTTCGGCGTTTTGAAGCATCTCCTCTAGCCCACAACAAAGCGCCTTCGACAGGCCCCGGTCTGGCGATCCTGATCTATGAGCTGCAGCGTTTTATGTTTGGGTTCCCGGACTCGGATTTAGCTCAGCGCGCATGTCGACATTTCGCCAGGCCCTCCCGGGGGCCTAGCGAAGGCGCGGCGGGCTTCGCCCTTGATTCCACGCCCGGGGAAAGGTTAACGGCAATCGCCCCAAAACCCGGCACAGACGCAATACCGACGTGATACCGACGCAATACAGACGTGCAAAACGGCCCTTTCCCGGCCATTCGTTAACGCATACGCGTCTTCACCGTCCTTGGATATTAATGCTGAAACTGCGCTGCGCCCCGGGTGGTGGCGGTGGGAAAGGGGCAGCCCGTCGCACCATGCTCAAAGCCGCCTGATCCAGCTGCGCATTCCCCGAACTGCGGGCGACAGACGCCCCTGCAAGCCCACCGCTGCCGCCGACCCGAAACGCCACCACCACAGTGCCTCGACCCACGCCCCTAGGGCGCGAGACCCGCGACAACCGGCGCATCACCTTACCAGGATAATTGCTCACTGCTGCGTTGCCCTGAACGGTCGAATTTCCCGCCCCTTGCGACGTGTTGGACCTCTGCGTCTGCGATCCCGTATCGACACCTGCCGCGCTGTTTTGCTGTCCGCCTTGAGATGCCCGCGGGGTTTGCCGTTGGGGTTGCCGGGTCACCTGCCGCTGGGGCTGCTGCGGCGGTTCATGCTTTTTTTCAAACTCCGGCGTGCGCGGCTTGGGCCGAAGGGATCTCGCCACCGCAGAGGTGTTGTCCTCCATCGCCTCAAGCGTCTCTGCGGGTTCGGGCTGCGCCACTTCGGTGGGCTGCACTTCGGTGGGTTGCATGGGCAGGATCGGAACGACCGTCTCTACTGGCAGCGGCTCAACCTCCATCTCAATCAGCTCTTCGACCGGAACATCCTCGGCCACGTCCTGTGTTTCAGGGGGCTGTTCCTGAACCTCCTCCGGGGTCATCTCTTCCACCATGTTTTCAGGCTCCACCGGGTCGGTGACATCCTCCACAGTCTCGTCTGGTTCGGTCATTTCTTCGGTCGGCTCGGGCGTACTGGTCCCCTCAATCATGTCTTCGAATGCATTGCCCAGACTGGGCGGAGGCGCGATTTGACCACCTGCAATCTGAGGCACTTCGTCGTCAAAAAACCCACGCAAACCAACAGCATGCGCTGCCATCGCAAAGAGCAACGCAGCAATCAAAACAGGGCGCGAAGCAGCCGTCATGCGGCGACCCTCCGCTCACCCCGGGGATGCAACGCGATGGAAATGGCGCGCTCGGCCAGCACGCGGTCGGCGTCCAGGCGGCTTTCAAACCAGCTGTGCACCAAAGAGGTGGGCATCGCGACAGCCAGCCCCACAGCCGTGGTCAAAAGTGCGACCCAAATCCCGCCCGCCAGAAGCGAGGGATCCACCTGCGCACCCGCCGCCTGCATCGCCTGAAACGCCTCAATCATACCCAGAACAGTGCCGAACAAGCCCAGCAGAGGCGAGATTTGCGCGATGCTGTCGAGCATCCTCAACCCCCGTTCCAACGTGGCAAAGCGCGCCTCTGCCTCGGCCTCCAGCCGGGTGGCATCGCGGTCCGCTGCAGAAAAGGCCATATTCACAATGGGTGCCATGTAACTTCCGGCATTGTCCAAATGAAGTGTGGCCCCTGCCCGGTCACCCGCATCCCAAGCATCAAGCGCGGCCTCCAAAGCTCCGTGCCGCCCGACGCCTGATCCAAGAAACTGCCAAAACTTGTAAAGCACCGTCGTCAGCGACACGATGGACGTGGCCAGCAGGACCATGACCACCGGCCCGCCAAGGTCAAAGACCCGCAGCAGAAGATCATATGTTCCTTGCACGAATGCCCTTTACCCTTTGGTACTAATGGTTGGGGTAGGGTTGGAACACGTCACACCTGCAACGGCCCAGCACCATCCGGGAACACTGATGCGCATATCCAAGCCCCTCACATTTGCATGTTTCAGACAGTAACCTGGCAAGAGCGGGACTCGGCTTGGCGCGTATATCGATCCAATTACGCCTAAAATTGAGGAAATTTCAACGCACAAAACAGCGCACACAAATCGGCCCCGCTTTCACCAGACGGCGTCGCCCGGACGGCTCGTGATAGGGCTTTGAGCCTAGGCGTGAGCCGCCCTTTCGGGCCTTGCTGCTGACGCTATCGCGTGACGTTATTTTCCTTTCGAAATGATCTAACACCATGGAATCGGTTCACTCATTTGACCAAATTTTCCGATTTGCATGGCCCAGTGAACGGGCGTTGGTCGCAATTTTCGACGATTTTTCGAAAGCTAGAAGACAATAAAACCAATAAATTAGTGACTTTCTGGCACTCATCAAAAAAGTTTACATTTACATTGTCCACTAAACATTACACTATCGGGTATCGACTTTTGCCGCGCCTGAAGGTCGTGAGGCGGGTGTTCTATTTGGAATACTGGATGGTGATCGCGTCTCGTCTTCAAAACTAGTGAGGAGATCGGATATGTCCGACGATGATAAGGTGTGGCCAACCGGCTTGACCCTTAAGGAGGCCGAAGAGGTACATAGCTACCTGATCGACGGCACACGTGTTTTCGGCGCAATTGCGCTTCTGGCGCACTTTCTTGTGGCCGCAACAACGCCCTGGCTGGGCTAAAGGAAGGAGGTAAGCCATGAACAATTCAAAAATGTGGTTGGTCGTCTCTCCGACAGTGGGTGTGCCAATTTTCCTTGGCGCCGTTGCCGTAGGGTCTTTTGCAGTGCACGTCGCCGTGCTGAGCAACACCTCCTGGGTGGATGATTTCCTTCAGGGCGTTCCGATGGGCACAGGCGATTCAGCCGCGCTTGAGATGGACAGCAATACAGCGAAAGCGTCCTATGTCGAAGATGGTGTCATCACGGTGACGCTGCCTGATGGCACAGTGACCAAAGCGGTTTTGCAATCGGATGCAATGGCATCCGCTGTGATCCCGGACGCTAACTGATCGGTTAGCCGAAAGAATGCGCCACGCACCTTGGGTGAGTGGCCGTTCCTCCGGATTTCCCGGACCGCGCGGACACCCCCGCGTGGTCCGGGACTAACCCCCGGAGGTTGATGGCAATGCTGGCTTGGACACACCATGAGTAACTTCCGCGCGTATTCCCTGCGCAAGTTGGTTTCCATTGCGCCGCGCTATTTGCCCTTCGCAGATGTAGCGACCGATAATGTACCGCTTTCGCGCTTACTGCGACTGTCCTTGTTCCAAGTGACGGTCGGGATGGCGCTTGTACTGCTTGTAGGCACGCTTAATCGCGTCATGATTGTCGAACTGGCCGTTCCGGCCACACTGGTCGCCCTTATGCTGGCGATCCCCCTTCTTTTCGCGCCGTTGCGCGCATTCATTGGTTTCAAATCGGACACGCATCGCTCTGCTCTGGGCTGGAGGCGTGTGCCGTATATCTGGAAAGGCACGCTCTATCAGTTTGGTGGTTTTGCGGTGATGCCTTTCGCGCTTCTTGTCCTTTCTGGTTATGCTGAGGCCCATGACACGCCCCGCGGCGTGGGCCTGACGGCGGCCGCGATTGCCTTCCTTTTGGTAGGCGCGGGCATTCATATTGTTCAGACAGTTGGCCTCGCCCTGGCGACAGACCTGGTGAAGGAAGAGGACCATCCCAAGGTCGTGGGGCTCATGTACGTGATGCTTCTATTGGGTATGGTCTTTGCCGCGCTGATCTATGGTGCCCTGCTGGCGAATTACACGCCCGGCCGGCTTATTCAGGTGATCCAGGGCACGGCTGTGGTGACTGTGGCGCTCAATATGATTGCGATGTGGAAACAGGAATCCCGCGACCGTGAGCGCGCGTATCAGATGGAACAAGCCAAGCCCAAGCAATTCAAGGCAGAATGGGCGCGGTTCATGGCCCAGCCGGGTACGTTGCGCCTGCTGATCCTGATTGGTCTTGGCACGTTTGGCTTCAGCATGGCCGATGTGCTGCTGGAACCCTATGGCGGGCAAGCGCTTGGCCTGAGCGTGGCGGAGACGACGAAGCTGACGGCCATGCTGGCCGGTGGCACGCTGATTGGCTTTGGTATCGCGTCTCGCGTGCTGGGCCGGGGTGGCGATCCTGCACGTCTATCGATCACAGCCGCCCTGATCGGTGTGCCGGGCTTTGCCGCCGTGATCTTATCGTCCGCCTTCTGGGGCCCCGCCCTTTTTGTTGCTGGCGTTTTTGCCACGGGGCTGGGTGCCGGGCTGTTCGGCCATTCCACGCTGACATCCACCATCCGCCGCGCCCCCAAAGGTCAGATCGGCCTATCGCTCGGCGCATGGGGTGCAGTGCAAGCCACATGCGCAGGCCTAGGCGTGGCCATGGCCGGGATCATCAGGGATATCTTGGTCGGCACCGGAGCATTTCCGGGACTTCTGCCGCACACGCCCTACAATTTTGTTTTCACGCTAGAGATCGTTTTCCTAGCGTTGGCTGTTTTCATCGCCGTTCCCCTGCTCGCGTCCCGGGCGTCCGGCAAATTTAGCGGAACCGGTACAGATCCGTCTGGACCAACGACCAACCCAGTGGAGGTATCATGACAACGGTCATCACAAGATATTTTGAGAGCGCCGACCAGGCGGACGCGTTCCGGACAGAGCTGATCAA
>JBCCAJ010000298.1:0-4211 GCA_039814845.1 Pseudomonadota bacterium
AATCCGCCTTACATTCCGGCCGCTGACATGGCCGCGCTGGACGCTGAACTGGCGTTTGAGCCGCGTATGGCGCTGACCGATGAAGCCGACGGTTTGGCGGCCTACCGAGTGATCGCGGCTGAGGCGCGAGAGTACCTGGTACCTGATGGATGGCTGATGGTGGAAACGGGATGGACCCAAGGCCCCCAAGTGGCAGGGCTTTTGCAAGCTGCGGGGTTCACGGATATTCGCATTTTACCCGATCTGGATGGCCGCGACCGGGTCGTGCAGGGACGGCACCAGAGCAGTGAACGTGACATTCCGGCATGAAAACGGCAAATTTCCCCGTATAATGCCTAAAATCACCTGTGCCCTCTTGTCACAGCGGCCTCAGCATGGTTACACATGATGCATCAAGACGGTGGATACCCTCCGATATCCCGGTGTGCGGTCCCTCTTGAAACCAGCCGCAACAAAAACGATCCGGTCATCAAAGAAGCGCATGGGGCGCATCACGGATCAAGCGGACCACTATCATAAGGCTGAAATCTGAATATGAGATCTTCCAAGTCACGGTCGCGGAATAAATCCAACCGCAACAGATCCATGGGCAATGTCGTCAACCGCGTGTTTGACAGCTCTGGCCCCGAAGGCAAGGTGCGTGGCACCCCCCAGCAGATCATTGAAAAATATAATCAATTGGCCCGTGATGCGCAGTTGGCCGGTGACCGCGTCAACACTGAGAACTTTCAGCAGCACTCAGAACATTATCTGCGCATGCTCAGCGCCGCACAGAAGGAACAAGAAGCCAAGCGCGAAGAACAGGAACGCCAGAACAGGGAACGTCAGGCCGAACGCGATCGCGAACGCGCCAAGCGGCAGGAACGCGAATCAAACGGCGGAGACATGGTTGCGGATGGATCAGGCGAACAGCCGGTGATCGCGTCGCACGATGACAGCGGTTTGGTGGATACGCCCGAGACCTCGCACGACAAACCCAAGCGTCAGCGCAAGCCCCGCAAACCGCGTGATGAGGATGCAAGCGGGGGTGATCAGTCCTCTGACACAGGCGACGACGCAGGGTCCCAGGCCGCCGCTGAATAGTCTGGACGTGACGTCAGGTCTTACGCGCGGCCACTTCCCGCGCCAAGGCGCAAAACCATTCCAAAGGCACGACCTCTGCGCGGTCCGTGGGCGAAATGCCCGCCGCGCGCAAAACGCCTTCGACATCCGGCACAAGCCCTTTCAACGCCGCGCGCAGCATCTTGCGCCGCTGATTGAACGCCTTGGCCACGACGTGCTCTAGTACCGCTGCATCCGCGTCAAATCGGGGCGCGGGAAGGGCTTTCAGATGGACCACCGCGCTTGATATCTTCGGGGGCGGCGAGAACGCCTCGGGCGGCAGGCTCATGGCGATGCGCGCCTCACACCGCCATTGCGCCAACACCGCCAGGCGCCCATAGGCCTTTGACCCTGGCACAGCTACGATGCGGTCTGCGACCTCGCGCTGAAACATCAGCGTCAAGCTGTCCCAGACCGGCGGCCAGACGGGCGGTGTCAGCCAACGCACCAGCAATTCCGTGCCCACATTGTAAGGCAGGTTGGCCACCACACGGATGGGCGGGGTCAGGTGCTCTAGCGGGTTCACTTGCAGGGCGTCGCCCTCAATGACCTCAAGGCGTCCCGGATAGGTCGCCGCGATCTCAGCCAAAGCCGGCAGGCACCGCGCGTCTTTTTCAATGGCCAGGACGCGCCGCGCGCCTTCTGCCAGCAATCCGCGGGTCAGGCCCCCGGGGCCGGGACCCACCTCCAACACATCCACGCCTGCCAGATCCCCGGATTGCCGCGCGATCTTGGCCGTGAGATTGAGATCAAGAAGAAAGTTTTGCCCCAAGGATTTGCGCGCAGACAGCCCATGCGCCGCGATCACCTCCCGCAAGGGGGGCAGGGCGTCGATGCCAGTCATCAGCCTCGGGCCGCCGCCATACGCGCGGCCAGCCGCAGGGCCTCAATGGTTGAGGTTGGATTGGCAAGGCCCTTGCCCGCGATATCCAGCGCCGTGCCGTGATCGGGGGAGGTGCGTACGAAGGGCAGGCCACAGGTCACATTCACGCCCCGGTCAAAATCGAGCGTCTTGATCGGGATAAGCGCCTGATCATGATACATCGCAATCGCTGCATCATAGCCCGCGCGCGCGGCGGCATGAAACATTGTATCGGCGGACGCAGGCCCCGTCAGATCAAAGCCCTCCGCCCGCATGCGATCCAGCAAAGGCGCGATCCAAAGGATTTCTTCATCGCCCATATTGCCACCTTCGCCGGCATGGGGGTTCAACCCGGCAACGGTGAGGCGCGGCGCGGCAACTCCAAAATCCCGGATCAGCGCGGCATGGGTGATGCGGATCGTGGTCTCAAGCCCATCGGGTGTCAGCGCATGAGGCACCTCGTTCAGCGGGATGTGAATCGTCGCTGGCACCACGCGCAGCGCGTCGCTGGCCAGCATCATCACCACGTCCACGCCCCCGGCCAAAGCGGCCAGGTATTCGGTGTGGCCGGGATAGCCAAACCCGGCCCCGTCCTGCAGCGCCTTTTTGTGAATGGGGGCGGTGCAGACCGCGCTGGCCTGATCTGCCTGCACCAGATCAACCCCCCGCGCGATCACGTCGATCACGCCTTGGGCATGGGCAGGGTTTGGCGTGCCGGGTGTCAAAGGCCCGGAGAAAGAGTGCGCCAGTACAGGCAGGGCCTTGGCCATCACAGCGCTTGCCTCAGACGGTTTGGAAATCTCGGCGACCGCCGTGCCGTTTGGCAAATGCGACGGATCTCCGATCCAGAAGAAGGAAACCTCTTGCCTGAGAGCGGCCCAAGCGGCCACCGCCAATTCCGGACCGATCCCCGCCGGTTCCCCGCAGGTCAGCGCAACAGGTGCCGCCGCAGCCTTTCCCATCAATCCCCGATGATCCGCGCCTCGGCCTTCAGCCGTTCCAGATAGCCGTCGCCATAGGATTGCAGACGGGAATTCTGAACGAACGACGTCAGTTCTTCCAATGACGGCCCATCCTCGCCTCCTTCGATCACAGGCGTGCGTTCGCACATCATCAGGAACATCAAGGTCTGCCCGTTCGAACGGGTGAGTGCCGTCGACACTTCGCCCGCGTCCAACTGGCTGAGTTGCAGCGCGATATCTTGCGGGATCTCTCTGGGGGCTTGTTCAAGCACGTTCAGCACGCTCACTGGCTGACCTTGCGCAATGCCATAAAGATCATCGCAGGTGTTGATGTTCTCTTCGATGCGCGCGGCCTCGGACAGGGCCGCCTCTGAGCGGCCACCGGGGATGAAATAGGTGGCGTATTTGATCTTTGCGTAAGTGGGTTCCCGGGCCGTTGTTTCGGCTATGTCGCGCATTTGCAGGAGGATGACAGCCTGTTCCGTGGTGATCGGTTGCGTCACCTCACCCGGAGACAGATCAAGAATGATCGGGCGCAGCTGAGGCGGAAGATCCGTTATACCGGTCCATTCCATCCGTCCCCCCGTCGCCCCGCTGGTCGCGGCAGAGAAGCGACGTGCGGCCACTTCAAAATCCCGTGTGTTGTCGATCTGAGACAGCCTTTCAGCCCGTTGCATGACGGATTCAAGCTGACCCTGAGGAATCGGCAACACGATTTCCGACAACAGAACCCGCACGCTGCCCGATCCTGACAGGGCCTCGCGCGCGCGGCTCACATCTTCTTCGTCCACGCTGACCTGAGAGGAAAAGCGCGCATTGACCACTTCGCGCCACGTGATGCCCACGCGGATGTATTCGCGGAACGTGCCTTCCTCGACGCCGGCATCGGCAAGGGCGTTGAGCATGTCGTCAAGTTCAAGATTGGCGCGGCCGGCGAATTCCTCCATGGCGCTGACCACCCCTTCTTCGCTGATCGCAAGCCCAATGGAATCAGCGTCTTGCATCTTCAAACGGTCTTCAATCAATTGCTCACGGGCCGTGGATACAGGCTCCCCCGGTGCGCGAAACAGCGTCAGCAGCCGGGCGCGCTGGTCGATCTCATAGCGGGTGATGGCTTTTTCATTGACCTTGATTACCGGCTCAAACAGGTTCTGTGCCGCCGTAGGTGGGGCCCAGAACGCCACGGTGGCGGTGATCAGAATGCAGGTGAGAAGTGCCAAACGCATGTGCCTAATAGCCCTTGTAACAGTGTGTGCCCGTTGTTCTATCCGGTTGGCTTATCTGGA
>JBCCAJ010000419.1:0-2939 GCA_039814845.1 Pseudomonadota bacterium
GCGGGGCTGGCACTGGGCCGGGAAGACCCGCTGCCTGAAAACACCACCATCGAAGGCATCGCCACGGCCCGCGCTGTCTGCGATACGGCCCAACATCTTGACCTGCCCATCACCCGCGCCGTCACCGCGCTCGCCTCTGGCGAATTGCGGGTGGCAGAGGTGATGGATATGCTGCTTAAACGACCACTAAAGGAAGAAACATGCTGATCGCTCTCATTGCCCGTGACAAACCCGGTGCGCTCCAGACCCGCCTGGACAATCGCGACGCCCATGTGGCCTATCTCAAGGCCAACAGCATCGTCAGCCAAGCAGGGCCGTTGCTGGATGACGCAGGCGACATGTGCGGCTCCCTCGTGGTGCTGGATGTGCCCGACATGGCGGCGGCAGAGGCGTTTGTCGCCGGTGACCCCTATGGCCATGCCGGGCTTTTCGAGAGCGTGGAACTGATCGCCTGGAACAAGGTCATCTGATGCAATACTGGCTCTTCAAATCTGAGCCCAACACCTGGAGTTGGGATAACCAGACGGCCAAGGGCGACGTGGGCGAAGAATGGGACGGCGTGCGCAACTATCAGGCCCGCAATTTCATGCGCCAGATGGAGATCGGCGATCGCGGGTTCTTCTATCACTCAATGAAGGAAAAATCCGTGGTAGGCATCGTAGAGGTGATCGCCACCTCTCACCCTGACAGCACCACAGATGACCCCCGCTGGGATTGCGTGGATATCAAGGCGGTGCGTCCCGTCGCGCAGCCTGTGACGCTGGAAGACATCAAATCAGACCCGCGGCTGGCGGATATGGTGCTGGTCAAAAACTCCCGCCTTTCGGTGCAGCCGGTGACAGCAGAGGAATGGGCCATCATCTGCGCCATGGCGGGGGTCGATCCTTAAGCGACCCAACCCAGTTGCTCTGATCCGCATCACGCGCCGGATTTGAATATTGCCTGCCCAAAAGAAGCCGCAAGTCGCCCGTGCGTCATCTTTCCGGAAATACTCCGGCGGTTTTGGGGGCAGACCCCCAATCAAACAACTATCAAACCAAGCGACAAGGCCCGTGCGACCGCATGCACGGTGTTGATCGCCCCAAGCTTATGCCGTGCGCTTTCAATATAGACGCGCAAGGTGTGTTCCGAAATCGCCAGTGATTGCGCCACCTGTGCCCGGCCATAACCCAGCGCCAGAAGCGTCATCGCATCAATCTCGCGCGGGCTAAGGCTGGGTCGGGTACCCGGCACCCGGTCGCGCTCAAATTCCAGCGCCTTCTGATTGAAGTAATGTGCGATCAGCAGAAGGTTACGCCGGTAGGTCTCAATGAACGCGTCCCAAGTTTGCTCATCACAGCTGTCATTGGCGGTAAAAAGCGCGAACTGCCCATTGGGCCCGCGCAGAGGCACGGAAAAGCCCTGACTGCCCACGCCGTGTTCCGCGGCATCCTCCATCAGCGCTTTGGCGGGCTTCGACGACCAATCCAGCCGCCGCCAATCCACCGGATGAAATCTTTGGTAGGCACCCGTTATCACCGGATCGATACGTTGATAATCGCGCTCCACATAGCGCGCGGCCCATTCAGGCGAATAGGTGCCCACGGCGAACTGATCGCCGGTGTTGGACACCCAGTGATAAATCAGATGATCAATGTTGAGCAGATCGCGCAGATCAACGACTGCATCCTGCAGTTCCTCACGCTCGGTCGCGGCCTCAACTGACCGTAACACTTTCTCCAACCTTTGTGGCAAGGCCACGTTCATCGACGTCATAGTCCTTTGACAACGACGCGATCTCCGCCGAGGCCAGCAGCCACGCGGTATCCATATGTGAAGCCAAGTCCGGCAGATTGTTCTGACGGGCAAATGTCCTCACATCGGCGATAACGTCGAGTATCCATTCATTTTGCATCGTCAGACTCCTTAATGTTCGTTAACGAAATCTTAACAGAGCATACGAAATTTCACGTAAGACGGGTATTCACGAATTTGCCCTCCCCAAAAACGGTGAGGGCTGGGCGCCCTGTTAGGATGCGCCCAGCCCTCGAAATTTACCATTTTTTAACCGTATTACAGGGCGTTATCAGCCGCGCGCGTCCAGAACTTCCTCCACCGTGCGCAGTCCCGGCTTGGGCGCTTGCACCAGAACCGCCATGTTGCCCGGCTTGTGTTCGTTACGGTACATTTTCATATGTGCCTCGGGGATTTCATCCCACGGAAACACCTCTGACATGCACGGATCAAGGCGGCGTTCGATCATCAGGCGGTTCGCGGACGCGGCCTGCTTCAAATGGGCAAAGTGGCTGCCCTGCAAACGCTTTTGATGCATCCACATATACCGCACATCAAAGGTACAGTTGAATCCGGTCGTGCCCGCACAGATCACAACCATGCCGCCCTTCTTGCAGACCAGCGATGACACCGGGAAGGTGCTTTCGCCGGGGTGTTCAAACACCATATCCACATTCACACCCTTGCCGGTGATGTCCCAAATGGCCTTGCCGAACTTGCGGGCCTCTTTGAACCATTCCTTGTATTCCGGGCTGTTCACCGTGGGCAGTTGCCCCCAGCATTTGAAATCCTTCCGGTTGATCACGCCTTTAGCGCCCATGGACATAACGAAATCGCGCTTGTCCTCATCCGAGATCACGCCGATCGCATTGGCACCCACCGTATTGGCCAGCTGGATCGCGTAAGACCCAAGACCACCTGATGCGCCCCAGACCAGCACATTCTGCCCGGGCTTCAACTCATGGGGGTGGTGGCCAAACAGCATGCGGTACGCGGTGGCCAGCGTCAGCGTGTAGCACGCCGCTTCTTCCCATGTCAGGTGCTTGGGCCGCGGCATCAATTGCTGCGCCTGCACTTTGGTAAACTGTGCAAACGATCCGTCGCCCGTTTCATAGCCCCAGATCCGCTGGGTGGGCGACAGCATCGGGTCACCGCCGTTGCAATCC
>JBCCAJ010000383.1:0-3324 GCA_039814845.1 Pseudomonadota bacterium
GATGGTGACATCCGTGCCTTCACGGGCCACGCGGGCTTTGCCGAACGGGATGGTGAAATCATCCATCACGGGCACCTCAAAGGATTTGCCGTAGAGGATTTCATTTTCCAGAAAGATCACCGGGTTGGGATCGCGGATGGCGGTTTTCAGAAGGCCCTTGGCGTCGGCGGCCGCATAGGGCTGCACCACCTTGAGGCCAGGGACATGGGCGTACCATGCCGCGTAATCCTGAGAATGCTGAGCGGCCACGCGGGCGGCGGCACCGTTGGGACCACGGAACACGATAGGAGATCCCATCTGACCGCCGGACATGTAAAGCGTTTTGGCGGCGGAATTTATAATCTGGTCAATGGCTTGCATGGCGAAGTTGAACGTCATGAATTCCACGATGGGTTTCAATCCGCCCCAGGCCGCGCCCACGCCGATACCGGCAAATCCATGTTCGGTGATCGGTGTGTCAACCACGCGCTTGGCGCCGAATTCATCCAGTAGACCTTGGGTGATTTTATACGCGCCTTGATATTCGGCGACCTCTTCACCCATGATGAAAACGGTGTCATCGGCGCGCATTTCTTCGGCCATGGCGGAGTTAAGCGCCTCGCGAACGGTCATGGATTTCATCTCGGTGCCTTCGGGCCAATCGGGGCTGGCATCGGGAACCGGCGCGTCGGGGGCCGCGGCTGCGGGGACGGACGCGGGTTTTTCCTCTGCCTCAGGTGCCGCTTTCGGCGCATCTGCGGGGGCAGGGGAGGACGAAATGTCATCCGCGCTTTCGCCCTCTTCGAGAAGTACGGCGATGGGCGTGTTGACTTTAACCGCTTCAGTGCCCTCTGCGATTAGGATTTTGCCGATCACGCCTTCGTCGACGGCCTCAAACTCCATGGTGGCTTTGTCGGTTTCAATCTCGGCCATGATGTCGCCGGACGCGACCGTGTCGCCTTCTTTGACCAGCCATTTGGCAAGCGTGCCTTCTTCCATCGTGGGCGAAAGGGCGGGCATGAGGATTTCAATGGACATGTGCGTTTCTCCTCAGACTGCTTATTCGACCGGTGCGGCTTGTTTCATCTCTGTGGCGTAGATATCCGTCCACAGTTCTTCCACCGCCGGTTCAGGGCTTTCCTTTGCAAAGTCTGCCGCTGCGTTGATCGTCGCCTTGATTTCCTTGTCGATGGCCTTGAGGTCATCCTCAGAGGCGTGCTTGCCTTCCAGCAGCAGGTCCCGGACATGTTCGATGGCGTCTTTTTCTTCGCGCACCTTCTGCACCTCCTCGCGGGTGCGATATTTTGCGGGGTCGGACATGGAATGGCCACGGTAGCGATACGTTTTAACTTCAAGAATGTAGGGGCCCTTGCCCGACCTGCAGTGGGCCACGGCCTTTTCACCCGCTTCCTTGACGGCGAGCACATCCATGCCATCGACGGCCTCACCAGGGATGCCAAATGCGGCGCCTCGGGTGTAGATATCGGGGGATGAGGTGGAGCGCGCCATGGAGGTGCCCATGGCGTACTGGTTGTTTTCAATGACAAAAATCACGGGCAGCGACCATAGAGCGGCCATATTGAATGTCTCATAGACCTGACCTTGGTTCGCAGCGCCATCGCCGAAATAGGTGAAGGTGACGCGGCCATTTTCGAGGTACTTGTCGGCAAAAGCGAGGCCCGCACCAAGGGGCACATTCGCGCCGACGATGCCGTGGCCGCCGTAGAAATGCTTTTCGGTGGAAAACATGTGCATTGAGCCGCCCTTGCCGCGTGACAGCCCGCCTTCGCGGCCCGTCAGCTCGGCCATGACGCCGCCCGGCTCCATTCCGCAGGCCAGCATGTGACCGTGGTCGCGGTAGGTGGTGATGCGTTTGTCACCCTCTTCGGCGGCGGCCTCAAGGCCCACAACGACCGCCTCTTGCCCGATGTAGAGATGGCAAAACCCGCCGATCAGGCCCATGCCGTAAAGCTGGCCAGCCTTTTCTTCGAATCGCCGGATCAGCAACATGTCGCGGTAATAGGTCGTCAGGTCATCGGCGGAAACATTTGGTTTCGCAGCCTTTTTCTTGGTGGCCATGTTGCGCGCTCCTCGAAAACTCAAAGTAGTTTAACGTTAAACTATCATATAGCACAATTCAGGACAGTATGGCGAGTAAGTTTTTGGGTGCAAGCCGTGGCAGGCAATGATCCGGCCCATACGCCTGCGTCTTGTCGCGGTTCAGGTCGGTTGCTGCCGTTTTCGGTGGCAAGGAATTCGAGAGGGGAGTGTTTCACGCGGTCAGCGACGCCAGCGTGAAAGTCCGAAAGGGGCGTCAGCGGATGACAATCTCATCAGCGCGGATCATGCCCAGCACGTCGCGGGCTTGTTGATCCAGTAAGTCGAGATCCAGAAAATCATCCGAGAGCCGCGCGGTGAGATTTTCCATCTCGGACACCTGCGCCTGCAGCGCGGCCAGACGGGCCGCCAATTCGCGTTCCTGCGCCTCGATCTCTGCCCGGCGAAAAAGCCCATAATCCCCTTGCACGGCGGCAAAGGTGAAATACCCGCCGACAAGAAAGGCAATCACAACGAATATCGCTGCGCCAAATCCGGGGCGTCTGGAATGGGTCATCTGCGGTGTCTGCCTCTGGTCGCCGCCTCTTCTTGGGCGGTCGCAGGCACCATGACACAGGTGATTCGCTTTGTGAATCCCCCTTTTCAAAGATTTTATTTCCCGTTGATTCACTTTAGGTTGCACGCCAAGGAGCACCCCATGCCACAACTGCCACCACGGTCCGATCTGACCGCCCATGAGGTGACCAATCAGCCCGCCCCGCGCGGTGACATTGATCTGTGGTCCGATGACCCCGCGCTGATCGTCCATGGGGCGCTGTCGGGTGTGGATGAAGGGCATCTGGCGGGCTATGGGCAGACGCTTGGATCGGAGGAAATGCGCGCGGCGGGGGCGGTGGTGAATGCCCAAGTGCCGGAACTTATCCGCTATGACGCCGCAGGGCGGCGGGTCGATGAGCTGAGAGTGCATCCCAGCTACAACATGTTTTTGAAGACGGGCCTTGTGTCTGGCTATGCTGCGCTGCCGTGGGAGGGCAAACCGGGGGGGCACGCGACCCATGCGGGAATGGTCTATCTGGCCAGTCAGGTGGAGCCGGGGCATTGCTGCCCAATGACGATGACCTATGCCGCCGTGCCCGCGCTTCAAGCCGCGCCGAAGCTGTTTGCGGCTTGGGTGCCAAAGCTGACAGCACGGATTTATGACGGTCGGGTGCGGCCTTTGGCGCAGAAAACCGGCGCGATGCTTGGCATGGCGATGACCGAAAAACAGGGCGGGTCGGATGTCCGGGC
>JBCCAJ010000498.1:0-2037 GCA_039814845.1 Pseudomonadota bacterium
GCCTGCAGCACGTCGAGGGATTCATCGAACCGGGCGCGGGTTTCCTCCATCGGGACGCCAAGGCGCTCCATCTCCACCTTGAAGGCCCCGCGACCCACGCCCAGCATCAGACGCCCCCCGCAGAAGATATCGGCCACCACGACCTCACCTGCATAGGTGCGCATATCATGTAGCGGCAGCACGACGATCGAGGTCATGATCTTGATGCGTTGCGTGTGCGCGGCGATCTTGGTGGCGAAAATCAGCGGCGCGGGCATCATCAGAACGTTCATTAGGTGATGTTCGGTGATCGACACCGCGTCAAAGCCCAGACGGTCGGCCAAAACGGCCTGTTCCACCATGTCGGCATAGACCCGATCCCCGCCATAGGACTTGTCCGGGTAGTCGGCCGAAAGCTGAATGGAGAATTTCATGGCACGTATCCTTGGTTTGGCCATGACCTTACCGTGGGCCCTAAGTTCTGAAAAACGGATTTAATTGCTTTATTGAACCGAAAAATACGAATTAAATAGCTCCATGAACTTCCGCGCGCTCCGAACTTTTCTGGTGATCGTCGAAAGCGGCAACCTCAACAAAGCCGCTGACCGGCTGAACGTGACGCAATCGACCGTGACAGCACGGCTGGATGCGCTAGAGGCGAGCCTGGGCCAGACACTGCTGGTGCGATCGCGCAAAGGCGCACAGTTGACACGGGCGGGGTTCATCTTTCGCCCTTATGCCGAAACGCTGCTGCGTGGGTGGGAGCAATCGCAGACGGCGGTGGGGCTGGCCAAGGGCTTTTCGGGGCTTTTCAGTTTTGCCTGCGAATATGGGCTGTGGGACAGCGTGGGGCGGCAGTATTTTGATCGCGTGCGACAGGCCAATCCAGGATTGGCGCATGAGGCATGGCCCGGGTCACCCGATGAGATTGCAACTTGGTTGGCCAATGGGCTGACCGATGCCGCGCTGACGATGGAGCCGGTGGTGGGGCATGGGGTGACCTCGTCTGAGGCGGGTCGCGAACGGCTGGTCTTGATCTCTTCAGAAAAGGGCCGGGCCCTGTCAGACATGGCCGGTTACATTTATGTTGATCTCGGCCCGGAATTTCGGCGCGATTACACCAATGACACGCGGTTTGCCGCGCGGGCGGCGGTGACCTATGCGTCATCGTCCTGGGGTCGCGATCATCTGTTGCGGGACGGTGGGGTGGCTTACCTGCCTTGGGGGGCGGTCATGGCAGAGGTGGCAGACGGAGTATTGTTTGCGGTCGAAGATGCGCCAGAGTTTTCCCGAGCGCTGCATTTCACCTGTCGCGATCAAAGCGGCGCGCGATTTGCGTGGCTCAACGGTTCAAAGGCGTGGTTGGCGGAGGGCACAGGAGGACCGGTGTAAGGCACCACTTGCTTTGCTTCCTCTTGCGGGGTTCACCGGATAAGGTCTGAACCAGCACAGAAAAAGGACAGGCCCATTGGGGGATACACCGTTTGCGCCGCGCGATTTGGCTTGGCATCCGCCCGCGCTTCACTTTGATTACCGGTCCTCACGCCTGCGCGCGCCGGAGCAACCGCTCCTCAAGATGCCGCAAACCCGGACGGAGAGGACGGGCCCTGTCTTTGGCCCGGGTGATCTGGGGCCTTTGGATGACGATCTCATTCTCAATTACGCCCAGCCCGGGCAGATGGCGCAAGGCCCCCGGATCATCGTGCATGGGCGGCTTATGGACGGCGATGCCCACCCGGTTCCCGACAAACTGATTGAGGTGTGGCAGGCCAATGCAGGCGGGCGGTATCGGCACGTCAATGACGGTTATCTGGCGCCATTGGACGACAATTTTGGCGGCTGTGGCCGGTGTTTGACCGCAGAGGATGGCAGCTACAGCTTTCGCACGGTTCTGCCGGGGCCGTATCCTTGGCCCAACGGCGGCAATGATTGGCGGCCTGCGCATATTCATTTCTCGGTTTTCGGGGATGGGTTTGCCCAGCGGCTGATCACGCAAATGTATTTTGAGGGCGATCCGCATATTGCGCTGTGCCCAATTGTGCAGTCGATCCCCACGGA
>JBCCAJ010000362.1:0-3617 GCA_039814845.1 Pseudomonadota bacterium
GCGGCCAACCCGCAGATGCACCCGCCCGCTTTGCGCGGCACACCGATTTCGGCGGTCGTGCTGACCAATGGCGATATCGACCACATTGCGGGTCTTTTGACGATCCGGGAAAAGACCGCCTTTGATCTTTACGCCACGCAGCCCGGTTTGGAGATCGTCGAGAGCAACTCAGTCTTTCGCGTCTTGGACGCCGCTCTGGTGCAGCGTCGCCAGATTGATCTCGACACCCCATTTGAGCCGCTACCGGGCCTAACGATCACCCCGTTTGCCGTTCCTGGCAAAGTGGCGCTTTTCCTGGAAGGCGAGACCGTCAATGTCGAAGAACTGGGCGATCAAACTGTCGGCCTGATGCTGGAGGGCGCAGGTCATCGTGCCGCCTATATACCCGGATGCGCCACTGTGCCGGATTGGCTTTTGGATCATCTGGACGGCCTTGACCTTTTGCTTTTTGACGGCACAGTTTGGAACAATGACGAGATGGCTCAAACCGGCACCGGGCAAAAAACCGGGGCACGCATGGGCCATATCAGCATGAATGGAGAGCATGGCAGCCTGGCGCGTTTCGCACAATTTGAGGCGCGAAAGATCTACATTCACATCAACAACACCAATCCGATCCTGCAGCCCGAGGCGCCCGAGCGGGCCGAGGTGCTGGCCCAAGGGTGGGAAATTGCAGCGGATGGTATGGAGATCAGGCTGTGACAAACACGCACCGACGGGTGACCTGTAAATGCCGCGCACGCGAAAGATCTGCGATTTGAGCTATAGCGGATGTAGACCGCTTGACCCATGGCACTTTGGCGAAAGGCCTTTGTGATTTCCTAAAGTAACGTCCTATGCCGTTCAGACTGTGTCGGGACCCACCGAGAGGCAGTGCACTCTCACGATGTGGCATTAAGCAACAAAACCAAGTCTGATACGCGTCGCGACATCGATCACATCGCCGGTGCGTTTTCGCTTTGACAATCCACGCCAAGCAACCGCAAGGTGAAAGGAAAAAAGGGTATTGGATATGCACAAATTTTCACTCACGTCGGCTTTCGTTCTCTCACTATTTTCTTTCGGTCTGACAACCGATGCCTCGGCGCAAGGGCGCTACCTTTCCGTGAGCGAGCAAAGATCGGCGATCGTGGAGTGCCAGTATGACATGGGCATACGCAGTCGGCCCAAATTGCAGGTGACATATGTGGATTCTCCGTTTGGCGGGCCATCCACGGTCAAATTGCTGCCCAGTGGCTCTGTCGACGCACAAACCGCCAAAGTGATAAATGCATGCGCCGACGCAAGGTTGGGGCGGGGCAACGGCGAAGTCGTGAAAGTCGTGCGCGTTGTGAAGAAACGCCGCTGTATTTCGGTGATGGTCGCTGGCACTGGGTACTGCCTTAAGGCGAAGTGACCGGTTGATGTGACGCCTCGCGGTGCTTTGCACGGCAGCGATCATCAACCGCAATCGTCACAAACGTGGAATGCGACGACCTGATCGCTATTGAGAGTGGCGCGGGTGATGGGTCCGCCGAACCAGCCATATGCGCACCCTTTGTGGGTCTTAGACCACGTCGGTCTTAGACAAACCCAGCTTTACGATATCCTTTCAAACGTCGCTCTCGTTCGGGTTTGTATGTGTAAAGGCGCAGGATCGACAGAAGGTGTAGCCCTCGGGCGGGGTCTTTTCGAACTGCCTTCGTATGCGTCTCCTCCATCCGACCGGCCCACGCCAAGGCTGCGGCCACCTCGCCGTTGATTTCAGGGGCCTTGTCAGGAAAGGTTGCCATCACGGCGGTGGTGTCATCAGAGCGCCCGGTATGGTCGTAGACGTCAAAAAAAGCTCCCCATCCGAGATGTCGATCAAGCCCCTGGACCCCTGCAGCGTTGCACATCTGGGATTAGCACTGGTCATTGGAACGGCATTGTATTTAAAAGTAAATGCAGCAACGGGGAGGGTGACATGGACGCCGGAGTGGTCAAATCAACCGCAGGGTTTGAGAACATCACGTGGAACATCTTGGGCCAGACCTATGTGCCCAAACAAGTGACGGAAAACTGCTTTTCCTGGCACGCGACCTTTCCTCCCGGCACGTTTGTTCCGCCCCACATCCACCCGGACCAAGACGAGTTTCTCTACATTCTCGAAGGCCGTTTTGACTTCATATTGAACGGTGAAGAGGCCTTTGGTGAGCCGGGCGATCTGATCACCTTGCCGCGCGGCATCCCGCATGGGATTTTCAACAAGTCGGATCAGACGATCAAGACGCTCTTCTGGGTCACGCCGACCCACAGACTCTATGATCTTTTCTGGGCCATTCACAATCTGGGGCCAAATCCTGATCCAGCGGAAGTGGTGGCTCTGTCGGCCGCGCATGCGGTTGATTTCCTGCCTCCGCCAGAGGCTGACACCGCATGAAGGTTCTGATTGCTGGCGCCGGTATTGGAGGCCTGACAGCCGCCTTGATGCTCCATGCACGCGGCATCGGGTGCACCGTTGTCGAGCAGGCAGGCGAGGTGCGCGAGGTCGGTGTCGGGATCAACACCCTGCCCCACTCCATCGCGGAGCTGGCCGAACTGGACCTGCTGGACCGGCTCGATGGAGCGGGGCTTAGAACCCGAGAGCTGCGCTATCTGACGATGCGCGGTCAGGAGGTGTGGCAAGAGCTGCGCGGGGTGCATGCGGGCCATGATCACCCTCAGTTTTCAATTCATCGCGGGCGCTTGCAAAAGCTGCTTTATGACGCGGTGATCGAACGGATGGGACCGGAGGCGGTTCGGACAGGTCTGAGCCTTGCCGGTTTCATTCAGGACGAAGGCGGCGTCAGCGCGCATTTCAAAGACACGCGCGACGGCACAGCCTCTCAGACACTGCGCGGTGAGGTGCTGATCTGTGCGGATGGCATTCATTCCGTGGGACGGCGGGTGTTTTACCCAAATGAAGGCCCCGCCAAATGGCAGGGCGTGGTCATGTGGCGCGGCGCGGTCGATTGGCCCGTATGGGAAGACGGTGAGACGATGGCCATCGCCGGCGGGCTGGGCGGAAAATTCGTGCTCTACCCGATCTCCAAAGCTCAAGACGGCAAGCAGCTGATGAACTGGGTCGTGAACATCCGGGTCGCGGATGGCGACAAGACCTCGCCGCAAAGAGAAAGCTGGTCGAAGCGCGCGCAGCTCTCCAAAGTGCTGCCCTATGCTAAGCGGTTCACAATTCCGGGCATGGACCTTGGCGCGCTGGTTCGGGCCAGCCGTGACATCTTTGAGTACCCTATGGCGGATCGTGATCCCCTGCCCCGTTGGACGCATGGGCGCGTGACGCTGCTGGGCGATGCGGCGCATCCGATGTATCCTGTGGGCTCAAACGGATCGGCGCAGGCCATTCTCGACGCGCGCTGCCTGGCCGATATGCTGGCCGGGTGCGCGCATCCGCGTGAGGCACTTTATCGCTATGAGCTTGAACGTCTGCCGAAGACCGCAGAAGTGGTGCGCATGAACCGTGCGGGCGGGCCGGAACGTGTGATCGACGAGGTCGAAAAACTGAGCCCCGCCGGATTTTCAGACGTCAATGATGTCCTCAGCTATGAGGATCGCAAAGCCATCGTACGAGGCTATGCAAAAAAAGCCGGGTATGGCAA
>JBCCAJ010000221.1:0-5267 GCA_039814845.1 Pseudomonadota bacterium
CACGCCCGGCCCTCTCATCCTTGTGACCCAATTCGTCGCGCTGACAGCAGGCTTTGCAGAAGCTGGCGTAGGCCTTGCCATCGCGGCGGCGTGTCTCACGCTCTGGGTTACGTTCACGCCCTGTTTCCTGTGGATCTTCGCAGGCGCGCCGTACGTGGAGACATTGCTGGCCCGCCCCCGCCTCAAAGGCGCGCTTGACGCGATTTCAGCCAGCGTCGTGGGCGTCATCCTGAACCTGTCACTTTGGTTCGCGCTTCATGTTCTGTTTCGGGACATCCAGACCGGAACATTTGGGCCGCTGGTGAACCTTAGTACGCTCTCAATCACCAACGCGAGCCTGGTCGCATGCGCCACGGCGTTGCTTTTAGGGGTCCGCCTCCCCCTCATCCCCGCTCTGACGCTCATGGGCGGCATCGGGGCCGCACTGGGAGCTTCAGGATTTTTCGTTTGACGCCGCCCCGTGCGCGGGGTCTTTTGGAGGCAGAGAAAGATTCTTTGAGCTGCCCATAGGTGACACCCCCCCATGTCACACGACACGTCACGGTCGATCGACTACGGAAAACTGATGCACAACGCCATGCGCGGGCTGATCCAGCACGTTTTGCGTGATGTGCGCGACAATGGTCTTCCGGGGGTGCATCATTTCTTCATCACCTTCGACACGTCGCATCCTGATGCCCAGCTCGCCGATTGGCTGCGCGACCGTTATCCAGGTGAGATGACGGTGGTCATGCAGCACTGGTTCGATAATCTGGTGGTGGAAGAGGATTTTTTCGCCGTCACGCTGAACTTTGGCGATCAGCCAGAGGACCTGACCATTCCTTACGATGCGATCCTCACTTTCGTGGACCCGTCCGTGGAATTCGGCCTGCGATTTGAGAGCCACGAAGAAGAAGATGATGACGACGAGGAAGATGAGGACGTGACCGATGAGGACACGGCTCCCTTCACCGAGGTGACCGAGGAAGAGCCCAGTGATGCGGATGAAAAACCCGAGGCAGATGTGGTCAGCCTCGACAGTTTCCGCAAATAAACAAATCGCGCAGTTTTCACGCCTGCCTGCCTGCGCTAAGACGCGGGTAACACTGAAGGAGCGCCCTCTATGACCGACACCCGCACAGAAACCGACAGCTTCGGCCCCCTTGAGGTGCCATCCGACAAGTATTGGGGCGCGCAAACGCAGCGGTCGATCATGAATTTTCCCATCGGTTGGGAACGGCAACCCATCGCCGTGGTCCGCGCCTTGGGTGTGATCAAAAAGGCCTGTGCGATGGCCAACAAGGAACAGGGCACATTGGACGCAGGGCTCGCCGATGCGATCATTGAGGCCGCGGGTGAGGTGATCGCCGGCCAACTGGATGACAACTTCCCGCTGGTCGTGTGGCAGACAGGATCGGGCACGCAATCCAATATGAACGCCAATGAGGTGATCGCCAACCGCGCGATTGAGATCCTCGGCGGCACCTTGGGGACCAAGGATCCGGTACATCCCAACGATCATTGCAACATGGGCCAGTCTTCGAATGATACGTTCCCAACAGCGATGCATATCTCCACCGCGATGACGGCGCGCGATGTGCTGTTGCCGGGGCTTTCAAAGCTTTTGCAGGGGTTGAAGAGCAAAGTAGAAGCCTTTGAGGGCATTATCAAAATCGGCCGCACCCATACGCAGGACGCCACGCCCTTGACCCTCTCCCAAGAATTTTCCGGCTACGCCCACCAGGTTGAGATGGGCATTGCCCGCGTCGAGGCCGCGCTGGGCCGAATTTATGAGCTGGCCCAGGGCGGCACAGCTGTGGGGACCGGATTGAACACGCGTGTGGGCTGGGATGCAAAGGTCGCGGCCAATATGGCCCAGATCACCGGCCTGCCCTTCGTCACCGCCCCCAACAAGTTCGAGGCACTGGCGGCCCATGACGCGATGGTGGAAATGTCCGGCGCGCTGAAAACCGTGGCGGCGTCGCTTTTCAAGATCGCCAATGACATCCGCTTTCTGGGCTCTGGTCCCCGTTGTGGTTTGGGTGAGTTGGTCCTGCCAGAGAATGAACCCGGGTCTTCCATCATGCCGGGCAAAGTGAACCCGACGCAGTGTGAGGCCCTGACGCAGGTGTGCGCCCATGTGATGGGCAATGATGCCGCTGTTGGTTTCGCTGGCTCTCAAGGGCATTTTGAACTGAATGTCTTCAAACCAATGATGGCCTATAACGTGTTGCAATCTATGCAGCTTTTGGGGGACGCTGCGTCGGCCTTCACGGACAACCTGATCGACGGGCTGGATGCCAATCGCGACCGGATTGAGAAACTGATGCGCGAATCGCTGATGCTGGTCACCGCACTGGCACCCGAGATCGGCTATGACAACGCCACGAAGGTCGCCAAAACCGCGCATTTGAACGGCACCACACTGAAGGAAGAGGCGGTCAAGCTGGGCTTTGTGGATCAAGAGACCTTTGACCGCGTGGTGCGGCCCGAACAGATGATCGGACCTAAATGAGCGAGGGCCCGATCAACCTCAACAAGGCCCGTAAAGCGCGTGGAAAGATCAAGAAGCGCGCGCAAGCGGATGAAAATGCTGTGAAATTCGGACGAAGTACAGCTGACAAAGCCCGTGATGCAGCGGAGGTTCATGCGTTCAAGACCAAGATCGAAAGCCACAAGCGCGAGACATGAGCGCGCGCCCTGTCAAACACTCGCTGACCTTGCGCGGCCACCGCACCTCTGTGTCGCTGGAGGATGAGTTCTGGACGGCCTTCCGCGCCATCGCAACGGAGCGTGGTCAGCCGATCAACCAATTGGCGGCCCAGATCGATGAGGCGCGGGGGACGGAGGCGGGGCTCGCTTCTGCTATTCGGGTGTTTGTTTTGCGGCACTATCGCAACAAAGCTTAATGCCTCCGGCGGGGATATTTTTAGCAAAAAGAAAGGCTATTGGTTTCATCTTTCTAAAAATACTCAATTGAAACAGCGTCGTAGCGCATATTATTTACCTTTAGAGAGCTGTTCTTTCAACTGGGCATTTTCCGCGCGCAGTTGCGCCAGTTCTTGCTGAAACGGCGCGAGCATGGGCTGCAGTTCTTCCATGGTCAGGCGTACGGGCAGGTGCTGCGGGCAGTTCCAGTCGAAGGCCTCCACGTCTATCACCACGGCGCGTTCGACGTATCCGCGATAGTCTGCGTCGCGCAGTTGCTGGATGAGGTCAACATCGTCTGAAAGGCGCGCGCGGCCCAGGATCTTGATGCGGGCAGAATTGGGGTAATCGACTGCAATAATGGCGATGCGGTCATCGGTGCGCAGATTGCCGTCCGAGATGTACTGCCGATTGCCGCGGAAATCGGCATAGGCGATGGTTTTTTCATCCAAGACTTTCAGAAACCCGCGCGGGCCGCCGCGGAATTGCACATAGGGCCAGCCGTTTTCCGACACGGTCGCCTGGTAGAACCCATCGCGCAGGCTGAGGAAAAGCACTTCGTCGGGCCCCAACACGTCCTTGCGGGGGGCCGCGTCAGAGAGGTGGCGGGCATACATACGATCAGTGCCCTGCTCTTGCTGCATTTGCCGGACGGCATCGGAGAAAAGCGTTTCATAGAATGCCTGAACCATGAGCGAGCCTTTCAAAGGGCGTGGAACTGGGCCTCCTGCCCGGCGTTCCAGCGCACGGTGAGGTGATAGCCGTCTTCGTCCTGAGTTTCGTCCTCCACCAGCCCTTTGTCAAAAAGCCACGCGCGCTGGCGGCCTTCGGCATAACTGAGGGTCAGTTGCGCAACCGTGGTCACGCCCGCGATGCCGGTGCGTATGCCCTCGACGAAGGGTTCCAGCCCCTCACCGGTGATGGCGGACAGCAGCAGAACACTGTCCATCCGGGCGGCGCGGTTCTGGGCGACCTCAAGGTCATCGGGCGTGAGTTGGTCGATCTTGTTCCAAACCTCGATCTGGGGGACGTCCCCGGAGACACCAAGGCTGGCGAGGATGGCGCGCACGTCGTTTGCCTGACCTTCCGTTTCAGGGTGGGATATGTCGCGCACATGGATGATGAGGTTTGCCGCCGTCACCTCCTCCAGCGTGGCGCGGAAGGCAGCGACCAGTTCGGTGGGCAAATCAGAAATGAAGCCCACAGTGTCGGACAGGATGACCTCTGGCCCGTTGCTTGCACTGTTTCCGGGCAGAGCAATGCGGCGCATGGTGGGGTCGAGCGTAGCAAAGAGCATGTCTTTGGCCATGACCTGCGCCCCCGTGAGCCGATTGAAGAGCGTGGATTTGCCCGCATTGGTGTAGCCCACCAACGCAACGATGGGGAACGGTACTTTGGCGCGGGCGGCGCGGTGCAGGCCCCGGGTTTTGACCACTTTGTCGAGTTGCCTGCGCAGGCGGACGAGTTGATCATCAATCGCACGCCTGTCGGCTTCAATCTGCGTTTCACCGGGGCCACCGACGAAGCCGAGCCCGCCGCGCTGACGTTCAAGGTGGGTCCAGGCGCGCACCAGCCGCGTGCGTTGGTAGGAAAGCGCGGCCATATCAACCTGCAGCACGCCTTCGCGGGTGGCGGCGCGGTCTGAGAATATCTCAAGGATCAACCCGGTGCGGTCAAGCAATTTGCAGCCCAAAGCCTTTTCGAGGTTGCGCTGCTGGACAGGCGTGACCGGGCCGTCAATCAGGATGAGACCGATCTCTTTTGCCTCAACCATCTGATGGAATTCTTCGATCTTGCCCTTGCCAAAAAGCGTACCTGGATGGGGTTTTGCCAAGCGCACGACGTCACCGCCCAGCACCTCCAGCCCCGGCAGGGCATGGGCCAGAGACACGGCCTCTTCCAGCGCGTGGTGAGGATCACGCGGGCTATCGTCGCTGGGGATATCCGGGTGCAGGACCCAGGCGCGGGTTGTGACGCCTTCAGTTAGCTCCATGCGTCAGCCAAAGGGTCAGCTTTCTGCTGCATCATCACCGTCATAGAGGTTGACCGGCTGGGACGGCATAATGGTAGAGACCGCATGCTTGTAGACCAGCTGCGATTGGCCATCACGGCGCAAGAGAATGCAGAAATTGTCAAACCACGTGATCACGCCCTGAAGTTTGACCCCATTGATCAGGAACACTGTCACAGGGATCTTGGTTTTACGGACTTGATTGAGGAACGCATCCTGAAGGTTCTGACGGTCGTTTGCCATGATGAGCCACCTGTTTTTGCTGTTGTTCTTGATGGCACCACGGCGGGCACCTCCCTCGTGGGGCGGAGTATGGATGTGGATTGCGGGAGTTTCCAGCCCTAAAATC
>JBCCAJ010000079.1:0-9155 GCA_039814845.1 Pseudomonadota bacterium
CCGATTTGACCCACTACACCCGCGAAGATTTCCATCTTGTGCATCACGGGTTTTTGCGCCGTTTCAATCTGTTGAACACGGGCATTGCCTATCTCTGGCCCTATTGGTATCTCGATCAGCGCGGGGTGCTGTGTGACAGCTCTCTGGGCCGGGCGCAGCCGGATCTGAGCCATGTGCCGCTCGATCGCGCGCAGGCGTTCTTTGACCGCGTGGGCGGGCGGTTGAAGGAAAAGGGGCAGTCAAAACACGACCAACCGCCGCGACAGGTGCCATTGGCGGAAGGCGCGATTGTGGTTTTCCTGCAAGGGCTGTCGGACCCGGTGCTGCGCAATATGGCGATGTTGGAGACGGAGATGCTGGATCTGGTCGTTGCCCATCGCGCGGGGCGGCGGGTGGTGATCAAAGTCCATCCCAAGTTCCCCGGCACCATCGCCGCGGCCCATGCAGAGGCTTTGACGACATCAGAGCACAATGTGGAGATCATCGACGCCAACGTCCACGACCTGCTGGAGGGCGCCTATTGTTCGGTTTCCATCTGTTCGGGTGCGAGTTTCGAGGGGCTGTTCCACGGCACGCCTGCCGTGCTGTTCGGACGGGCGGATTTCGCGGCATGTGCGTGGTCTGTGACGTCAGAAGAGGACGCGGCGCGCGCGCTTACGGGCGTGGGCGAGGTGGCGTTTGACTATGAGCGGTTCCTCTACTGGTTCCTGCAACGCAAGATGTTCAACGCGCAGCATCCCGGGCTCGTTGATCGGGTGATCCATCGCATCACGCGCACCGGGTTTGATCTGGGCGTCACCGTTGATGCGCCTGATGATGCGCCCGCGCCTTTGGGCGGTTTGCGATCTGGCGGTGCGGGCACCCGCGGAACTTGACCCTGAGGGTGAGGTCTGGGCATGCCTTGAACGTAGGGATTTAGGTATTTGAAACAAGAAAGAAGCCCGAATGAACCCGCTTCTTTCTTGTTCAAAATACCTCCGCCGGAGGCATAAAATCTAACGCCCTTTCGGGTCAGCCATTCCCACCATCAAACCGCGCCGCGTCGGCGGCCGCGCGGCGGATGGCGTTGGATTTGTGGACGGTCTCCATGTACTCCGCCTCCGGATCGCTATCATAGACAACGCCGCCACCGGCCTGGATATACAGCTTTTCATCCTTCAGCACGGCCGTGCGCAGCGCGATGCAGATGTCCATGTCACCGCCCGAGCTGAAATACCCTACGCCGCCGCCATAGACGCCGCGCTTTTCGGGCTCCAATTCGTCGATGATCTCCATAGCGCGAACCTTGGGGGCGCCGCTGACCGTGCCGGCGGGCAGACCGGCCAGAAGGGCGGACAGTGCATCCTGATCTTCGGCCAATTCGCCCACCACGTTCGAAACAATATGCATCACGTGGCTGTAGCGTTCGACAATGAACTCCTCGGTCGGATGCACCGTGCCGATCTTGGCCACACGGCCCACATCGTTGCGGCCCAGATCCAGAAGCATCAGATGTTCGGCCAACTCCTTTTGATCGCCCATCAGATCGGCCTCATGGGCGCGGTCTTCCTCGGGCGTCGCACCCCGTGGCCGTGTGCCAGCGATGGGTCGGATCGTGACCTCTTTGTCGAAGACGCGTACCAAGATCTCCGGGCTGGCCCCCACCACCTGAAAGCCGCCGAAGTTGAAGTAGAACATGAAGGGCGACGGGTTGGTACGCCTGAGCGACCGGTACAGCGCAAAGGGCGGTTGGCGGAAGCTTTGAGCCCACCGCTGTGAGGGAACCACTTGAAAGATGTCCCCTGCCTTGATGTATTCTTTGGCTTTTTCCACTGCGGCCTTGTAGCCCGCATGGGTGAAATTAGAGACGGGCGCGGCATCCTCTTCGGCCTCGCCCAGCGTGCGAGAGGTCTGCGGCAAGGCGCGGTCCAGATCGCGGACCGCATCCACTACGCGTTCCGCCGCCTGCGCATAGGCCGCCCGTGCAGAGAGGCCCGATGACACCCAGGCAGGCGACACAACCGCCACATCGCCCTTTACCCCATCCAGCACGGCCACGACCGAGGGTCGCATCATTACGGCGTCGGGCAGGCCCAGCGGATCAGGGTTCACATCCGGCAGATGTTCCACAAGGCGGATCATGTCATAGCCCAGATAGCCAAAGAGCCCGGCGCTCGCGGCGGGCAGATCCGTGGGCAGGTCGATGCGGCTTTCGGCGATCAGGTTGCGCAAGGCCGTGAGTGGATCTTCTTTCACGGTTTCAAAGCTTTGCGCGTCGATCTTCGCCTGCCGGTTCACCCGTGCGGAAGTGCCATGACACTGCCAGATCAGATCGGGCTTCATGCCGATGATCGAATAGCGCCCACGCACCTCTCCGCCCGTGACGGATTCCAGCACGAAGGCATCGCGCGCCGCCCCTGTCAGTTTCAGCATCAGGGAAACGGGCGTGTCCAGATCAGCGGCGAGCCGGGCATAGACCACCTGATTTTCGCCCGCCTCATAGCCGCGCGCGAAATCTTCGAATGAGGGCGTCAGCTCCACGGCGCGCGCTCCTTAGTTGAAATTGGCGTGGACCGCGTTGATCGCCTGGAAATCCAGATCAACGCCCGCGCGGTCGCGGAAATCATCGGCGACGATGGCGAAAATATCCTGCGACAGCCCGGCTGCCGCCTGATTTTCAAGGATCAGCCGCAGCTGGGACAGGTCTTCGTCGTCCTGGTCAGGGGGGCTGACCTCATCCAGTTTCAGCACGTAAAGCCGCCCGTCACCGTCAACCAGCCGGGTTTCGCCCGGCTCCATCTCAAAGACAATCTCAATGAATTCCGGCGGGGTGTCCGCGCCCAGCGTGCGGCGCGTCAGGGCCTGTGCACCGTCGATGGAAAGTTCCACATCTTCAAAGTTTTCACCTGCATTGAGACGATCCACCAAAGGCTGCGCAGTGTCGCGCAAAGCAGTGGTGATGCTGTCGGCTGTCCACGCGGCTTCAACCGCATCGCGCACCTCGTCAAAGGGTTGCAGGGTGGGCGGCACGACTTCATCCAGGCGCATGGCAAAGATGCCCCCATCTTCGAGGTCCATCACTTCGGGGAAGTCGTTTTCCGTGATGGCCGCCGCCGCCGTGCGGAATTCGCCGTATCGGGCGATCCCGTCGGTCACGCCGGGGTACCAGTTGATGGTGCCCAACTCCAATTCGGTTTCGCCTGCCACGTCCTCCACAGTCGCACCGCCGGCCAGCAGGTCATCGACGCTGTCGATCATCTGGTTCACGACGCGGCGGGCGCGGTCGGCCGCCAGTTCTTCGCGCAAGATAGGCTTGGCATCTTCAAAGCTAGTTTCCTGTGCGCTCAGGATTGCATTTACGCGGAAAAGGGCAGGGCCCAGAGAGGTGGGCAAGGGGCCCACGACGCCGCCCACATCCGTGGCAAAAATTGCATCAGCATTTTCGCCAAGCGCGTCGCGGTCCAGATCGCCCAGATCAATGTCAGGCAGGGCCAACCCGCGTTCCGCCACGATCTCCTCGAACGTGGCCTCGCTGGCATCGATGCGGGCCTTTGCGGCGTTGAGATCATTTTCATTGCCAAACACCAACCGTTCGACCAGGCGGCGTTCGGGCAGGTTAAATTCATCAAACGCGTCCTCATAGGCCTCGCGCAGGGCGTCCTCATCTACCTCGACACTGTCCAGCAGCATGGTGGGGTTGACCCACGCATAGGTCAGGCGCTTGGCCTCGGGCAAGGTGAATTGGTCAGCATTTTCCGTGTGATAGGCCTGCAGATCGGCATCCGTGGCCACAGGCAGGCCGGTGGTGATGTCGCCGCGATCCAACAAGGACCATGACACATCGCGCCGTTCGCCCAGATAGCCGGTCACGGTATCGGAATAGGCCTGCGGGGCGGAGATGCCCGCGATGACGGCTGCTTGAAGGATCGACCGCGCGGTGTCGCTGCGCACGTCTTCTTCGAACTGGCCTTCGGTCAGGCCAGCGTTTTCCAGCCCGAAGGTATAGACGTCGCGGTCAAATTCACCGTTGATGTTCTGGAACTGCGGCATAGCGAGGATTTCATCGCGCAGGTTGGCATCGCCGATGGACAGGCCAAGATCCCCCGCTTCCGCGTCAAAGGCTGTCTGGGCGATCAGTTGCGCCAGCACCTGTTCGTCGAGCCTTTCTTCTTGTGCGCGCGCAAAGGTGATCGGCTCACCGGTGCGCTGCGTGTAGGCCTGAATTTCCTGGCGCAGACCGTTGGCATAGTCTTGCACGCCCATGTCCACACCGCCAACCGATCCGATAGACCGGATAGAGCCGCCGAAATTCGAGGCACCAAAGCCGCCGAGAGCCACGATCAGAAGGCCCATCAGGACCCACATCACCGGGTTGGATTTTTTCATCTGTCACGCTCGCAGGTCTGAAAATCGCTGTTTGGATGTGTCTATGCGTTGGAGGGGGCACTCGCAAGGGTTGGTGGCGCGGAATCAAGGGCGCAAGCCCGCCGCGCCTTCGCCTGGCCCCCCGAGGGCCTGGCGAAATGGCAATTGCAGAGCGTTGCTCGAACGAAGCCCGGGAACCGAGGGATAAAGCGCTGCTGTTTACAAGTCGGGATCGCCAGACCGCGGCCAAGCCAAGGCGCTATGTTCTACGCGAGGTTCAAGGGTGCAAGTCGCTCAAAGAGCGTCTTGATCCCCGCCCGGTCGATATTGGCAAATGCGATGCGCAGCTCATGAGGTGCCCTCGGGTCGCCTTCGGGATAGAACATCGTGCCGGGCAAAAGCAAAACGCCTGCCTCCCGGACAAGGGTGGGGGCCAGCGCGTCAGAGGACATTGCGTAGGGATGGCGGACATAGGCGAAAAACGCGCCAAGCCCCTGCAATTCCCAACCGGCGGCGTCCATGGCGGGCCAGTATTCTTCAATGGCTGCGCGCCGGTCCAGGATCTCCGCCCGCTCTCCGGCGCACCATTGGGTCATGTTTTGCAGCCCCCACAGGGCCGCCAATTGGCCCAGTTGGTTGGGGCAGATCGCCACTGTGTCGAGGAATTTTTCCACCTCCATCAACAGGTCATGATCCGCGATGATCGCGCCGACTCTGTGACCGGTGAGGCGGAACGCCTTGGAGAAAGAGTAGAGATGGACAAGGGTTTTCGGCCAGTCCGGATCCTCAAACAGCGCATGGGGCGCGCCCGTGCGGGCGTCAAAATCGCGGTAGGTTTCATCAATGATCAGCTTGATCCCGCGCGTCTGAGCGAGGCGGTAGAACGCCATCACCAGATCCGCCGGGTATTCAATGCCGCCGGGATTGTTGGGTGTCACCAGAACGATGGCGCGGGTGCGATCCGTGATCAGCGCCGCCGCCGCGGAAGGATCGGGCAGAAGATCGGTGCCCGTGGAGAGCGGAACCGTGGCAACACCCGCCATATCCAACCACATTTTATGGTTGAAATACCAAGGTGTTGGCAGGATGACTTCATCCCCTTGACCGCAGATCGCGGTGATGGTGCCGCAGAAGGCTTGATTGCAGCCAGATGTCACGGCCACCTGGCCGGCGGTGATGTTTCCGCCATAGCCCATCTGCCACTGGCTCGCGATTTCCGCGCGCAAGTCCGGAAGGCCCAGAACGGGCCCGTAAAGATGCGCCTCTGGCGTGTTCAAAGCGGCCTCAGCGATCACCTGGCGCAGGGCTTCGGGCGGAGGATCGGCGGGGGCCGCTTGGCTGACATTGATCAGCGGGCGGTCGGGCGGAAACTCCACGCCATCGAGCCACCGCCGCGCGGCCATCACAGGCGGCGCAAAGGTGTGTGCCGTGCGGCTGAGTTGGGTCATGACGTGCCTCGGTAGGGTTCGACATATTGCAGGGCCAGATCCCAGGGAAAGAAAATCCATGTGTCCTGGCTGACCTCGGTCACGAAAGTGTGCACGCGGTCGTGGCCTTCTGGCTTGGCGTAAACGGTGGCCACATGGGCCTTGGGCAGCAGCTTTCTCACGACATCAAGCGTGCGGCCTGTATCCACCAGATCGTCAATGATCAGAACACCGTCGCCGTCGCCCACCACCGCCGGGTCGGGGGCCTTGATCACCAGGGCCTCGCTTTGGCTTTGATGGTCATAGGATTTGACGGAGATCGTGTCGACCGTGCGGATGTTCAATTCCCGCGCGATGATCATGGCAGGGGCCATTCCGCCCCGCGTGATCGCGACCACGGCCGTCCAGCCGCCTTCAGGCGTTTCCCCTTGCAGCCGCCACGCCAGCGCGCGCGCATCGCGGTGCAGCTGATCCCAACTGACATGGAAGCCTTTTTCATGGGGGAGGCGGTCGGTCATGAAAAGTTCCTATCGCGCAAAGAGCAGGCGCAGGCCAAGCGCGCCCAGTACAACCGCCACGGTGCGGTCAATAACGGGCTTCAGCGCCAGATACCGCACGCGGATGATGCCCGTTGAAAGGAGAATGGCAAGCACGGGTTGAACAATAAGTTCGACGGTCAGATGATTGAGAAATATAATGAATTTACCCATCGACGTCAGTTCAGCCGGGAAGATCACGACAATCACAGCCGCCGCGAAGAACACCGATTTGGGATTTCCGAGATTGATCATCAAACCCGCCATGAAGGCACGGCCCTTGGAGGCCTGCGCCGCGTTTTCCTCGACCGGTCTGCGCGCATGTCGCCAGGTTTGCACGGCGATCCAGATCAGATAGGCGGCCCCGATCACTTTGAGCACGGCATAGGCCCAAGGGAAGAGCGTGAAAATCCCATCAAGCCCCAGTAGCGCCGCCAGCGTCCAAAGGGCGGCCATCACGGCCAGCCCTGCGCCTGCGGCAATACCGGCCGCGCGGCCGTTGGTGAGCGTGGTTTTCACCAGATAAAGAAGTGATGGCCCCGGGCTGGCAATGGCCGCGAGAAGAGCGAGGTTGAACGCGATCAGATGCGCCAGCTCCACCGCGTCAGCTCTTTTCGATATCGGGGGCGTCAACCGCCTTCATGCCGACGATGTGATAGCCTGCATCCACATGCAGCGTCTCACCCGTTGTGCCGCTGCCCAGATCAGACAGCAGGAACAGCGAGGAATTGCCCACGTCTTCGATTGTGACGTTGCGGCGCAGCGGTGAGTTCAGTTCGTTCCATTTCAGAATGTAGCGAAAATCGCTGATGCCATTGGCGGCCAGCGTCTTTATTGGGCCGGCGGACACGGCGTTGACCCGGATGTTCTTGGACCCCAGATCCTCCGCCAGATACATCACCGAGGCCTCCAGCGCGGCCTTGGCCACGCCCATCACGTTGTAATTCGGGATCACCTGTTCGGCGCCATAATAGGTCAGCGTCAGCAGCGCACCGCCATCGGGCATGATCTTTTCGGCCCGTTGCGCCACGGCGGTAAAGGAATAAACCGACACATCCATCGTGTTCACGAAATTGCCGCGCGACGTGTCTACATACCGACCCCGCAATTCGGTTTTGTCAGAAAACCCAATGGCATGGACCAAGAAGTCAATCTTGCCCCATGCCTTTTCAATGGCCTCAAAGCACGCATCGATGGAGGCTTCATCACTGACATCGCAATCGAAAAGCTGGGTCACGCCGAGCTGTTCCGCCAGCGGTTCAACCCGCTTTTTGAACGCATCGCCCACATAGGAAAACGCCAGTTCCGCGCCTTCATCGGCGCAGGCCTTGGCAATCCCCCACGCGATCGACTTGTCGTTGGCAAGCCCCATGATCAGGCCACGCTTGCCCGCCATCAATCCGTTCGCCATGCTTCACCCTTAACCCAGTCGCAGTGTCGTTATCCTTTAGACAATCGGGGTATGTGCTTCAAGGCTTAGCAGGGGGGAAGGGCAAAACTGTCGTCCGTCGACATCGCGCTTGCCGTGCGGGCGGGCATGCCCTACCTCCCGCCCTGTGAAACGCAGCGGCAAGAGGCAGTGATGAAACGAGACGGCATTTTCGCAGGCGACGATCCCTTCGAGATCGCGCAGACATGGCTGAGCAAAGCAGAAGAATCCGAGATCAACGACCCCAACGCCATGGCCCTGTCGACCGTGGATGAAACGGGTTTGCCCAACGCCCGGATGGTGCTCTTGAAGGGCATTACCGAAACGGGTTTTTGGTTTTTTACAAACTACGAGTCCAAGAAGGGTCAGGAGCTGGCCGCGACGGGCAAAGCGGCGGCGGTTTTGCATTGGAAATCCTTGCGTCGTCAGTTGCGCATTCGCGGGGAGGTTGTGAAAGAAGACGGCGCAGAAGCGGATGAATACTACGCGACCCGCAGTCTCAAAAGCCGCCTTGGTGCCTGGGCGTCAGAGCAGTCTAGGCCTTTGGAATCGCGCGCACATCTGATGGCAGAAGTGGCAAAGATTACGGCCACTAAGGGCCCCAACCCGTCACGCCCGCCATTTTGGGGCGGGTTTCGCATTGCGCCCGTCGAGATCGAGTTTTGGGCAGATGGGGCACACCGGTTGCATGATCGCTTCGTGTGGCGCAGAAAAACGGTTGAAAGCGAATGGGATATTGTGCGACTCAACCCATAAGAGATAAGTGTGTAATTCGCGTTACGCAAAATGCAACGCCCTGAAAAAACGGTTGTTTTTCCCTTGTTCCCAGTACGATATCAGGGTGTAGTGCGCATCTAGAAGAATGGGATGGGGACAGCTTTGAGTGCAGAAGACGACAACCAGCCGGAGCGACTATACGGACGGGTAAAGTGGTTTGACCCTGTAAAGGGTTTTGGGTTTGTTGTATCTGATCAAGGTGGTTCTGATATTTTGCTCCACGCCAATGTTCTGCGGAACTTTGGGCAAAGCTCTGTCGCCGATGGGGCCGGTATTGATCTGGAAATCCAACGCACCCAACGGGGCATTCAGGCCACCGAAGTCTACGGCATCGATCCGCCTGAAATGGAGACCCTGTCGCCGCTTGCCGATATCGACGATATCGATTTTGAAACCCTGCGCGATGTCGCGTTGGAACCCGCCAGGGTGAAGTGGTTCGACAAAGGCAAAGGGTTCGGTTTTGCCAACACGTTCGGGCGGGGTGAGGACGTGTTTATCCACGTCGAAGTGCTGCGCCGATCCGGCATGGCCGACCTGCAATCCGGAGAAGCCCTTGCCATCCGCGTCATAGACGGTAAGCGTGGCCGCATGGCGACGGAGGTGTGCGGATGGGAAAGCGCGGTCAAGGACGAAGACTGACCC